>CAZZBU010000013.1:0-42828 GCA_964652315.1 uncultured Bacteroidales bacterium | reverse complement strand
ATGTTGAGCTGAGGGCTTCGGCAATTGGTTTTGAAACAACCATTACACCTGATGTATTTGTCACCAATGCCAAAAAGGCTTATATTGATATTCCAATGAATGAAACCCAGGTGGCGCTGGATGAGGTCGTGGTCAAGGCCAGCCCCTTCCGAAGAAGCGAGGAGAGCCCGGTATCCCTCAGAAGAATTGGTATTGCCGAGATTGAAAAAAATCCTGGCGGTAACCGGGATATTTCACGGGTTATTCAATCCCTGCCCGGTGTGGCTTCCACCCCGGCTTTTCGTAACGATGTTATTGTACGGGGTGGTGGGGCTTCTGAAAACCGCTTTTATCTGGATGGGGTGGAAATTCCCAACCTCAATCATTTTGCAACTCAGGGCGCATCAGGAGGCCCGGTGGGCATCATTAACGTAGATTTTGTGCGCGAAGTAAATTTTTATTCCGGAGCTTTCCCGGCTAACCGGGGCAATGCCCTTAGCTCGGTAATCGAATTTAACCAGATTGATGGTAATCAGGATAAACTCAAATTTCGCGGTGCGGTGGGTGCCTCTGATTTGGCCCTGACGCTGGATGGTCCACTAACCGATAATACCACATTCATTATGTCAGCCCGTCGCTCATATTTGCAGTTTTTATTTGCTGCGCTTGAGTTACCCTTTTTACCTACCTACAATGATTTTCAATTTAAGGTAAAAACCAGGATAAACGAGCGAAACGAACTAACCTTTGTTGGATTGGGGGCTTTGGATTTATTTGATCTTAATCTTGATGCCAATGAAACCCCTGACCAGCGATACATATTAAGTTTTATCCCCATAAACGAACAATGGAATTACACCGTTGGTATGGTGTATAAACGTTTTCGTGACCGGGGCTTTGATACGTGGGTATTAAGCAGGAATTACCTCAATAATATTGCCTACAAACATATAAATAACGATGAATCGTTACCAAAAACATTTGACTTCTCTTCATCTGAAGATGAGAATAAACTTCGATATGAAAGCACCTGGCTATTCGACAATGGTTATAAATTTGTTTATGGCGCTGGTGTTGAAGAAGCAGAATATGAAAACAACACCCTCAACCGGGCTTTTATCGGGAACAGTGAGCAGATTATAGACTATTCTTCTTCCCTACAGATTTTTAATTACAGTGGATTTACGCAGGTTAGTAAAGGATTATTTGAACGTCGTGTCATCCTATCGGCAGGCGCCAGGGTAGATGGAAGCAGTTATTCTGATGACATGAATAATCCGTTCAAGCAGTTTTCGCCCCGGTTTTCTGTCTCCTATCAGTGGCTTCGCGATTGGGCAATCAATTTTAATACCGGAATGTATTTTCAACGCCCGCCTTATACATCACTGGGTTACAGAAATAATGAAGGAGTGCTGGTAAACAAGCAAAATAATATCATTTATATACAGGCCGATCACCTGGTGGCCGGACTGGAGTATACTCCCAATGAAAATTCGAAAATATCTCTGGAGGGATTTTTAAAAAAATACAGCGATTATCCGGTTTCCGCGAACGATTCTGTAGCTATTGCAAGCAAGGGAGCAGATTTTGGCACATTTGGCGATGAAGAAGTAGTTTCTTATGGAGAAGGAAGGGCTTTTGGTCTGGAAGTACTGGCCCGTACACGAAATTTTTACGGTTTCACAGGAATATTATCCTATACCCTTGTACGTAGTGAATTCAGGGACGTGAACAGCAACCTGCAACCCGCAGGTAGTTATATTCCAACAGCATGGGATAACAGGCATATTTTAAATGTTACAGCCACCCGAAGCTTTAAAAACAACTGGGATTTTGGATTTAAATGGCGGTATGTAGGAGGTTCCCCATATACCCCGATTGATGAATATACTTCATCCATCGTTCCAGCCTGGGATGCCAGGGGTGCAGCTTATCTCGATTTTACAAGATTCAACCAACTACGTCTCAAGGGCTTTCATCAGCTTGATGTTCGGGTGGACAAACAGTTTTTCTTTGATAAATGGTCCCTGCTGTTCTATGTGGATGTACAAAATATCTATAATTTTAAAGCGGATGAGCCGGATATATTTGTCCGCGAGGCCCTTTTTCAGGTTGAACCTGTTGAGAATGACCCATACATCGATGGCAATGGGATTGAACGTTACCAGATGAGGCGCATTCAGAGTGAAGGAAGTGGTACGGTATTACCAACCATTGGAATTATCGTGGAAATTTAATAGAAAAAAAACATTAAAATGAATACAAAACTAACAATACTGACTGGGCTCTTCATGCTATTTTTAACTGGCTGTTTTTCGAAAAAGTCTGCTGAAACGCCTCGTGTCCATGAAGAAATAACAACAAACACTTCACTGGATGGCTCTATGCTTGAAGTGCATTTTACTGCTGGAGCAGAACATAACCATCCTTTGATGGCTATCTGGATAGAAGACATGGAAGGCAACTATTTGCAAACGATATACGTAGCAAAGTCAATCGCCAAAGGTGTATTTGAACATGGTGATGCCTCATCCGGAAAATGGATGCCTGGAGCTATTCGCAGGCCTGCTGCTTTGCCGGTATGGAGCCACAGCCATGGTGTGAAGGCCGAAGATGGGTTGTATATTCCTTCAGAAAAAAATCCCCTTCCTGATGCAGTAACCGGGGCTACCCCGAAGGCAAATTTCACAGTAACATCAAAACTGAAATCAGATATTTCCGGGCCGTTCGTGGTGAAATTCGAGATCAATCAGCCTTGGGATTTCAATGAATACTGGACCAATAACAAGTACCCTGACAATGATGAGTATAAAACCTCCTGCCAGCCTGCACTAGTTTACGGCATTACATTGAATGCATCAGACAAATCGCAATGGAAGGCACTTGAATTGTTGGGACATGCCCATTACGCCGGAGAAAATGGGAAAATTTATGAAGATGTCAGCACCATCACAACAGCGCGTGAAATTACCGAATCAGTCAGGGTGATATTGTATTGATGCTTTATTTTTTGTTTTTCATTTCTATGTACCTTTGTGGGTGACTTGAATGTTTGATATTCTGATATATGGTTTCAATTACTCGCCCAACTCTAATTATCGATAAAGAAAAGTGCCTGAACAACATCCGGGTTATGGCTGAAAAAGCGCAAAGGAGCGGCGTTGGACTGCGCCCACATTTTAAAACCCATCAGTCCCTGGAAGTAGGTCGTTGGTTCAAAGCAGTTGGCATATCAAAGATTACGGTATCCTCTTTTGAAATGGCGGAATATTTTTCAACCGAGTGGTGTGATATAACGGTGGCTTTTCCTGCAAACATTCTTGAAATTGAAACCATCAACAGGTTGGCTTCTAAAATTCAGCTGAATGTCCTTATTGAATCCATTGAAACAGCCGCATTCCTTGAGCAATACCTGGCACATGATGTTGGATGTTTTTTAAAGATTGATCTTGGCGCCCATCGCACGGGATTGAATCCTGAAAATACAGAGGCTATGGATAACCTTATGGAATATACCCACAAAGCAGAAAAATTGGAGCTCAAGGGTTTCCTTGGTCATGCCGGGCACAGCTACCATGCAAAAGATATTACTGAGATTACAACCATTCATCAACAAAGCGTTAGTTTGATGTCAAGCCTCAAAAAGCGGTATAAAAACCCAGGGGTTATTGTTTCCATTGGGGATACGCCTACCTGTAGCTTAATGGATGATTTTAGGGACGTTGATGAAATCCGTCCGGGTAATTTTGTGTTTTATGATTTAATGCAGCACTATATCGGCTCCAACAAAGCAGAGCAAATTGCTGTTGCACTGGCCTGTCCGGTTGTTGCCATACATAAGCAGCGGAATGAAGCGGTCATCTATGGCGGGGGTATCCATTTTTCAAAGGAAAGGATTGAGCATCCTAAATACGGACCCGTTTACGGGCAGGTTGTTGAAAACAAAGGTTCAGCATGGGGTGCCATTATCCCTGATATGTTTTTAAAAGGCCTTTCACAGGAACACGGCATCGTTTCGATACGTGGCGAGCGGATAAATGACCTTTCCGTAGGTGATGTGTTAATGGTTTTACCTGTCCATTCCTGCATGGCCGCTAATCTTATGAAAGAATATTATGTCGCTGAATCAGGTGATAAAATTACTACTATGAATTCCTGTTAATGATTGATGACCTTTAAATCGAAAACATTATGAAAGAAAAGAAACTCCTCCGGTTCACTGCCACTGCAAGCATTTTATTTGCCCTTCTGTGTATTGCGTGGGTGGCTTTGTCCCTTTTTTTCCTGCCTGTTAGTCAGGGGCAGGATGACTATACTTTTTTGATTCTTGCTCCCGGATGGGATTCTATTTCAGCCATCGGACTGCTGGCAAGCTTATTTGGAGTATTTTCAGTAGCCGGCATCTATGCCATCCATTATAACCAAAAAGGTTTTCTGTTCCCGGTTGGTACATTGTTGCTGTTGTTAGGGCTATTGCTAGAGTTTGGAGCGCTTACCTGGGATACTTTTGTATGGCCGGCTTTAGTGACAGACGATCGGGGCCTGGCCATTATCCGTGAAAATGTATTTATTGAGAGTGTTCAATTCTGGATATTCTTTATCGCGTTGCTGGTGTTTTTGCTTGTGGGTACCATCTTTTTCTCCATCGCACTATGGAAATCCAGGGTTTATGGCAAAATGATACCGGTGTTATTGGTTCTTGGGATTATCCTCTATGTTGCAGGAAGCGCAACCGTGGTATATATTTCATCCATTGGCCTTACGATTTACAGCCTGGCTTTCTTTTTCATTGGGGTTAAGCTAAATGTTGTAAAAGCATAGTTTTCATAGCCAGTGTTTATGCTCATGCCCTGAAAGGGCAAAAGCAAAATTACTCATATCTTCATTTTCTACTTTTTTATTGAACAATCCCAACGCCGTGTTTTTATTCTATTAGGTGGTAATAAAACGAAAAGATATGGACAATATAAAAACAGACATTGAGGTTATAACACATCTTTTAAAAGACGATGGTACGTTTCCAAACAACCATTCATTACCCTTTGTAGTATTAAAACAAGCCCTTGACCTGGGAGATAATCCGGCCTCTGATGTGGAGAAAGTTTTTGCTTCCAATGGATGGGGCAATACCTGGCGCAATGGATTATATTCAGTGCATCATTATCATAGCACAGCCCATGAAGCACTTGGCGTTTATCGGGGATGGGTAAAAGGCCAGTTTGGCGGCCCGGAAGGGGTCATGCTGGAAGCGAAGGCCGGTGATGTGTTGATCATTCCGGCAGGTGTAGCCCATAAAAACCTGGAACAAAGCAATGATTTTGAGGTAGTCGGTGCTTATCCTCATGATCAGTATTACGACATGAATTATGGGAAAATTGGTGAACGACCACGGGCTGATAAAAATATCAGGGCCGTTCAATTACCCGATACCGATCCGGTTTTTGGTGCTCATGGCCCATTGATGGAGCATTGGGTCAAATAACATCATTTTGGATAAGGAATTATGTATTCAATAACCCAAAAATAAACCAGTTACCACTATCTTTGCCGACAATGGAAAGATTTGATGTAATTGTCATTGGTGCCGGTCCGGCCGGATTGTTGGCTGCAGGAAGGGCCGCTGAAAGGGGGCACAAAGTATTGCTTTTGGAAAAAATGCGTCAGGAAGGGCGTAAACTGTTAATTACAGGAAAAGGAAGATGTAACATCACCAATGATCTACCTCAGAGCGAGTTTATAAAACATGTGTATCCCAATGGCAGGTTTCTGAAAAAAGCCTTTTCGCAGTTCTTCTCCAAAGATATTCTTCACCTGTTGAGTGATCATGGTACAGAGGCCGTGTTGGAAAGGGGTGGACGCTATTTTCCTGTCAGCGATCAGTCTAAAGACGTATTACAGGCCTTGCTGAAGTGGGTCAAAAAAAATAAGGTGGAAATTCGTTGCGGTCATGAGGTGCGCAGGCTTATCATAGCAGATGGAAGCATGAATGGGGTGAAAGTGGATGATCAACAAATTATGACAAATAATGTAATTATTGCTACCGGGGGTAAATCGTACCCTGCCACTGGCTCAAACGGACAGGGGTACGACCTGGCTAAAAATGCAGGACATACAATTATAAATCCACGCCCGGCGCTGGTCCCGCTTGAAACAGCCGGAGATTTGGCGCAAAAACTTCAGGGGTTAAACTTAAAAAATGTAAAAGCCATGGTTTGGGTTGATGGAAAAAAGGCCGGTGAGGATTTTGGTGAGATGATATTTACCCATTTTGGCCTTTCCGGACCCATTATCCTTACCCTGAGCCGCATTGTGGTAGATGCACTGAAGGAGAATAAAAAAGCAGAAATTTCCATCGATCTGAAACCAGCCCTGGATGACCAAAAACTGGATGCCCGCTTATTGCGCGATTTGGACGCACATGGCAAGAAGAACATCGGCAATATTTTCCGCGACTGGCTTCCGGCCAGCATGGCTACTGTTTTTATTGATCTGTTAAACATTGATCCCCGGAAGGAAGGCCATCAAATTACTGCCAACGAACGCAAAGAAATACGAAAACACATGAAAAACCTGTCCTTTAACATTACCAATTACCGGTCGTTTAAAGAAGCCATTATTACTGCAGGGGGGGTGTCCACCAACGAGATCAACCCAAAAACCATGGAATCAAAACTGGTAAAAGGACTCTTTTTTGCAGGTGAAGTCATTGATGTGGATGCCGAGACCGGTGGGTTTAACCTGCAGATTGCGTATTCAACAGGTTGGGTGGCAGGGAATAATGCTGTTAAAAATTAAAGAAATAATGAAATTTACTAGCAATTATGAAAAAAAGGAAGATATCATTCTTCGAGACCATTTGGCCATAGAAAGGACCAAACTGGCTAATGAAAGAACATTTCTAGCCTATATGAGGACGACTCTTTATCTTATATTAGGTGGGATTGCGTTTTTAAATATGCAAGACTTAAAAGAAATCAGGGTGCTTGGATATTTTTCTTTAGTACTTGCCATCATTGTCCTTATTATTGGAATCGTTCGTTTTATCGAGCTTAAAAAACATATAAAAAAAATGTATGAACCAATATTTAATAGCAGAGCGAATGAAATGAATGATTAATAAATGTAATGAAAAGTTGAAGCACTATCGATCCAACCATTGTTTAAAATCACCCATCCGGTTGCGGCTGACAAAAACATCACCTTCATGAAAATTATGGATAACTACTTTTAGCCTGCTTCCGGAATAGGTAATAATATCATCTATCGCCTTAAAATTTACTATATGTTGTCGGCTGATGCGAAAAAACTGTCCGGGATCTAACATGGTTTCCAACTGCTCCAGGGAGTAAGGAATATCATAAGATTTACCACTTTTTTCAACCAGGAAAACCCCTTTTTTGAGGTAAAAGAAGCATGAAACATGTTCACTTGAAATGCTACGAATATGTTCGCCTACCTTCACTGCAAAACGCGATTTGTAGTTTCGCCCCAGCATTTTAATTACTTCGTTTATTTGCACCTGGCTTGGGGCCATGCTTTCTTTGTTAGGCAGGTTTTGCTGACTGAATTTTTCAAGGGCAAACTGCAGGCTTTTTTGATCGACCGGTTTCAACAGGTAATCAATGCTGTTTACCTTAAAAGCTTTGATGGCATATTCTTCGTAAGCAGTGGTGAAAATTACCGGGCATGGTAGGGTGGTTTGCTTGAAAATATCAAAACTCAAACCATCACCCAACTGGATATCCATAAAGATGATGTCAGGGGGAGGGTTGTTTTCCAGCCATTCACAACTGCTTTGCACGGAATCAGCCTGCCCGGCAATGAATATTTCCGTATCCAGCTTATTGAGCTCACTGATTAGATGTGCTGCAGCAGGTTTTTCATCTTCAATGATTAATGCCTGAATCATGCCTCAAAAATTAATGGGATTTTCACACTATATTTTTGGCCGTTATTCTCAATTATTACTGGTTTATCAGTCAGGTAGGTGTACCGGGATTTAATGTTTTCCAAACCAATACCTGAACCTGAGGGCCTCCCTGCTTTTAATTGCAGGTTGTTACTTACCATCAGGTAATCATCCTGCAACATTATATCAATGCGTAGTTTTTGTGTTTCTGTAATAATGTTGTGTTTAATGGCATTTTCCATGACCATCTGGAGGCATAATGGAATAATGCATGCTTTATTATGGGCCTTGGGTTCTATTATTTTTGTTACGAGGAGGTTATCCTCATGCCTGATTTTATACAGGTAAATATACGAGTCAAGGAACTCAAGTTCAGTAGTCAACAGGGTTAGTTCCTTATCCTTTTGTTCCAGTACATACCGGTAAACGCTTGAAAGCTTCCTGACAAACTCACTGGCCTTGTCCTGATTTTCATAAATCAATGAGGACAAAGCCGTGAGGTTATTAAACAAAAAATGCGGGTTCACCTGATTTTTTAGTGCATCATATTGATGGCTTATGGCTTCTCTTTTAAGCCTTTCTTCGTTCAGGGCTGATTCTTTCCACTTCAGGAAGAACATAACACCATTGACAATAAAAGTGGATGCGATAATAAATCCCATGCCAATTTTAAAGGCCCCAATAGATTGGGAATATACCAGTTGCAAATCGTTGTTCCCTTCTATGAGAAGAAAAAAAAGGTAACTCACAATAAAAACAATGGCTAAAAGGATGACGGATTGTAAAACAAAGCCAAAAACTAACCTTCTTACCGGCATTTCAAGCCATGGGAAACGCTTATCCAGATAAATGGTGAGGTATTTAAACACAAGGAATAGCGGCATTCCACTAAAAAATCCAAAGAAGTTAGCGTAGAGAAACACGTCAAGGGTAAGTGTATCCGAAACAATAAGAATAAAGCTGTTGACGATAACAACTATTATAATTATTGCAACAACAATTTCGTTTACCTTTCTCATTTGCGCCATCCTGATCAGGGTATTATTTTGCTAAAGATAAAAGATTTGTGTTAACCTGCATTAAGCTGATCCAGGATTTTATTTACATCTTCCTTACCCCAGTCAGGATGTATATCATCAACCGGGCTATGGAGTTGATATTTTTCTTTGGCCAACTTAAGAACCGGAAGGGCGGCTTCTACTCCACCTCCAAACTCGGCAGGCATATTAAGCAGGGTTTGCCCTCTTAGAAAATAAATCCTGGGATTATCTGCATTTAATTGTTCTGCTTTGCCCAGGGCTTCATTGGCCTTGTTCATATACGTCATGCCCCTCCCCATCGGATCCACCTGAATCATGGCATAACAGGTTAACGCTTGCAACACAAAAATTTCGGATTCTTCAGGAGCAATGCCTCTGGCAACCTTAATGAGGTCATTTGCTTTTTCAGCATAGCGATCCTTAGTTTTGGTATCGGCAGTTTCAAAGCTCATCATGGTGTATACCATTCCGGCATAATAGTATGGCAGCCACTTGTCTTTTTCAGAATAAGCTATCCGCTCAAAGGCATTGGCCACAGCCTGTTTATCCACCAGGTTTGCTGCTTTGTCCATCGCCAGGAGGTTATCCTTCATGGCCTGATGGTAGCTACCTGTCGAGCCAATGCATGCGGCATTCAGGGACAAAAGCATCAGGACTACCGATAACACACCTTTGAACGAAATTGGGTTAAACCTACCTCTGTGAATGCCTTGTTGGTGGTCAATGGATGATGTGCTTGTTACATTTACTTTTTTCATGATGTTTAAGATTAAATATTATTGAATCATAAGAATAAATCCCAGCAGAAAGAAACGTATCGCCGGAGGTGTGATTTTTGTACTATCTGTTTCATTATTATCTCCGGCAGTGGAAAAACGATAACCGTATTCATTTTGAAAACCAAATACATTATTAATTACAAGGTGAATGGCTCCGTAAGTTTTACCCACAGGTACAATCTTTAGTGCGTTAACACTAAACTCATTATAGGATTTGGTTTTATATTCTTTGTCAGGACTTACAGGATGGTAATAAACCCGAGGACTGGTAAACTTATAGCTGCATCCTACAAAAGATCGGACGGACTCCAGGTATTGTTTGTGCACAAAGGAAATGTTATGGGTTGATATATAACTTGGTGTCCGGAGCTCGGGCAGATCCCTGTACAACCGTTTGGAGTTGATGAACGACCAGGAGACCCAAAAATCCCCGTTTTTGATGGTCTCCTTATCGCGATAAAAAACATCAAGGCCGGTGGCATATCCGTGGCCATTGTTATTCTGGTTTTCAGGGATGGTGTATTCCGAATAATCAAACGTAATCAGATTGGTATATTGTTTATAATATGCCTCTGCCCTGATGGTCCTTTTTCCATTTTTAACCTGGTAGTTGGCAATGTACTGATGCGATGTTTCGTAACCGGTTGTTTGATCATAAATAAAAAGATCCTCTGTTGGTTTCTGGTTGTAGATTCCATAAGCCAGGGATATTTGTGATTTTTCACCTGTTTTTATAGCCATAGAAGCTCTTGGGACAACCTTCACCTGTTCGATGATATCGGTATATTCAAGCCTTGAACCTACACGAAGGGCTAAACTATTTGATAATTGGATGTTTCCTTCCAGATAGGTAGCATATTCTTTCCCCTCAACCTCCCATGGATAGGTAATTTCTTGCTCTGCTAAATAATAGGCCTGAATAAAATTCCTGGAAATCAGTTCACCTCCTGCTTTAATGTCAATAACTGGATTCATAAAATACCTAAAATTGGTTTTAATCTGTTGGGCATCAAGCTTTTTGCTCAGTACATCCCTGCCCAAATCTGTATTGTCAGTATCATAAGTCAGGCCGATGCCCGAATGTATCATCCATTTTTCGTTTAACATGGTGTTGTAAGTTGTCTTGAAGAATACATTCCGGTTATGCATGGAGATTAGCCGTTGCTCTTTGTCCGGGAAAATGCTGTGCCACATGCTGCTTTGGTTATCACTCATGGTTATCATTGATTTAATCAAGCCTTGCTTTCCGGCACGTTGCATGAATGTAAAGGTCTGCTCCAAAGTGCGTGGCTCTTTATGCCAGTCGGTTTTTTCAGGTGCAATACTTAGGTAGGGTGCCATGTTGTAATACCCGGTATTGGATGAGAAAGCCGTGTTTTCATATTTTTTAGCCAGATTGAATCCCACTCCGGCAGAATGGATGGAAATATCGGCCTGATCTTTTTCAGGGAAGGCATTGGAAGTAAGAATGAGTGCACCGGAAAGGGCATCGCCGTACTCAGCCGAGAAACCGCCGGTACTAAACATGGTACCACTAAAGAGCAAAGGTGAAAAACGGCTGCGGACAGGTAAATCAGGCTGTTTTGAGGTAAAGGGCCGTTCTACACGCAATCCATCAATGAAGGTTTTGGTTTCGTACTGGTCGCCACCCCTGACAAACAGGCCGCCTTCTTCGCCCACAAATTGTGCTCCTGGCAGGGATGACATGGCTGCGTTGATATCACCCAGGGCACTGGCCGACATGGCAATATCCATCGAACTCAGCATAACGGATGTTTTTTTATCGCCAGCCGAAAACGTGCCTGCCGTGATTTGGACTTCATCAATGTTAGCAGCCGACTCTTTTAACTGAATGTGGAGGGTTATCTTCTTTTCCTCAAGGCTTAAAACATCGGAGTAAGTTTCATAACCGAGGCATTGCACCATAAAAGTTTTTTCACCGCCAAGGGTTGTGGTAAGATTGAAGTTCCCGGATGTATCAGAAGTAGTGCCCTCATAGGTATCTAAAAAATAAATATTGGCCCCAATGATGGGTAAGCCCGATTCATCCTGTAGAATTCCGGAAATGTGGGTTTGTGCAAATATACCATGTATGAATGCGCTCACCAGAAAAGAAATATAAATGTGTTTCATCAACCGTTTTTTTCTTGATTACAGTTGCTAAGTTCTGGTAATTCAGGCTGTCAGGAAAATATATGTAGGTGGGTGGCAGGAGACATAACCTGAATGGAAGAAACAGGGGGGTGAATGGTTTTAAGGACAAATGATTACTATGATCATAGATTGCAAATCCTACCCTAACCTGCACAAGGAATTAAATCCTTGGTTGCTTAATCATGCTCTTGATGGTATAGGCCATAAGGTAAAGCTAAAGCAAACCCTTATCATAGTAATATTGTAAGATAGGCAAGGTTGTTAGTATAATAGTTTTAGCCACCATGGCACTTAGGTACCAGGATTCACCACGAAAAGGAAATCTAAGATTTTATCTGAATGGTTAGGTGCTAATTATTCGGCAACCGGTAAATAGTACCCGTAGTAATCACAGGGCCAGCTAAAATGGTTATTTCTGCGATGTAAACCGAACATGAGGGGGTGCTTTGATCCCGCACCCACACATCATAAGATGCCGGAGCCAGTCCGGTAAATGAATTTGAGGTCTGCCATGTAACTCCATCGTTAACGCTGTACTCAAAGTTACCACTACCGCCGCTTGCACCGGTCACAGTAATGGTACCATCGTTTCCGCCCGAACATGTTTCATCAGTAGCAGAATACCCTGCTGTAATTTCGGTAGGCTGACTGATATTCATAGCTCCATTAATTATGTATTCACAATAGGGTGCATTGGCATCGCGGATACGGACATCGTATGTGCCTGTTGTCAGGTTATTGAATTCATCCGTGCTATGCCAGCCGGATCCTCCGTTAATCGAATATTCATAAGTGCCTGAGCCACCAGCCTCTGTATGGATGGTTATGCTGCCATCACTTCCGTCATAGCAAGTAACATCCGTAGAATTCGCAAGGGCGGATACAGCGGTAACAGAAATGACAGCATCCAGATCACCAACCAGGTTACCAGCCCCATTATCATCTGATACAGCGGTAAGTACATAGGTAGTGCTTGTAGCCGGACTAATGGCTAATTCGTATGTGTTATCTGTAATTCCTGTTATTGTCTGAGGTGCGCCATCTTCAGTGTATGTGATGCTCCAGGGTTGTGTCCCGGTAAACAAGATGCTGATGCTAGTTGAACTGCCTGAGCAAATGGTTTCATCGCCGCTTGTAATGGTAGCTGTAGCCGACTGAACCGGACTGATGCTGGCCAGGGTGAAATGTTGAATGCTACCATCCAGCGTAATACCGGCTGTAGTTGAAATGGTTCCTGAAGTTGCAGAACCTGTCACCGATGGCACACCGCCAACTGTAACCCATTGTGCACCATTCCACCCAACAATTCGCAGGTTTGTAAGATCGGTGGAGTTAGCAATATCACTTGAACCATCAAGGCTAAAGCTGAACCGGACTGTAGCACCAGCAGGTCCCTGAACATCCCAGTATTCGGCTACACTAACCACCTCAATGGGGCTGCTTGTTTGTTCGGCATCATAGCCGGCATCTGTTGGATTATCAAAATGGTAGTTGACAGTAAAATCCCGGATACCGGTAAACCCTGTTGCACCGGTGATGGTCATCTCACCACGATCCGTACCATCAGCTATCGGATAGGTGAAATAATTTCCGCTAATCATTTCTTTTGTAAGCGCTCCATCAATATAGTTATTGGTCGTACCTGCAGGAGGTGAAATGCTGGCATTATGTTTAATTGTCAGTGGATTTCCGTTGGTGGACACAACACCTTCTGAAAGGATTAATTGATTAGAAACATCTATGTTGCCAAGCATTTGAAGGCCATGGCTATTATCAATTTCAAGCATATTGAAGGCATTGGGGCCTGTAAAATTACCTGAGATAGTTTGAGAACCTGCACCCTGCATGACAATGGATGCATCAGCACCATCACCAGCATCAAAGCTCCCTGTTCCCAGGTTGATGTCACCAAGTACAGTCACTGCAACATTATGCTCATTATTCATAATAAGTCCTGCAAGCCCGGCTATATCCCAGTTACCGCGGATAAGCAGATCCTGATTTGGCAGTCGGCGCTCACCTGTACCGCTAAAGGTAATGTTGTTTACGACTGTTATTCCCGCCAGAACATCGTAATCAGTGCTACCGCTAAACTCTACAGTACCTCCGGTAGAAGCAAAAAAGTCCTCATAAACACCTGCAGGCAGGGCTTCGGATTCAAGATAAATGGTACCAGTACCATTGACTATACCAAAACGGTGACCAAAGGTAGTACCCACATTAACCTGTCCATTAACCTCAGTAGTGTATGACGAAATGTAATTGCCAGGTAAAGTGACAGTATCGGGAGGGTTAATTCGTACCATGGCTCCTCTTGGACCGCCCGATACAGAAGGGTTCCACACGGTCCCTGTTGTCCAGTCACCTGTTACTGTTGACTCATAAAATGGCACATTATCCGGAATGGCTCCGTTAAAGGTTGAACCATCAACCCCGGCAGTATAATCACCTTCAATTTCTACATCTGTAACATTGGTGAAACTAAAATGTAGTTCTTCGTTTGTTTCATCAAAGGTATTTACATCATCGTATTTATTCCAGTTACCCGAACCATCATTCAACAGGCGGGCTGTTATATAATCATTTACGGTGTACGGTGCAGTTACCTCCACATCCGAGGGTTTGTATTTTATATCCATATCTGCCGAGAATCCTGAGATACCATCAGCGTTGACAATCCAATGGTATTGAAGCACGTTCAGGCTATCGGTAATTTCAGGGTCAGGGGCTTCACTGTCTTCCTGAATACTGGGATGCCGTTCATTGGCGGCTTTCACTGTGAGATGGCCTGTGCTATTATCATTAGTGGAAATATCTAAATTGATTGGTGTGTACTTCCCTGATGCTCCAATCGGGAAGGTAAATGTGGATGCCCCGGGCGGGAAGATTTTCCTAACACCTTTATCAGTGAAAGATATATTTGTTTGAATCATATTGGTTTCTGAGAAAGGACTGGCCTCTTCAATAACCGCGTTTTCTTCCAGGGTAAGTAGATTGCTCCCGATGTAAAACACCCCTTGTTGCATTTTAAGGGTATCGGTAATTGTAAACTCATTCCCAAGCGGAACCAAAATGTTATTGGCGTTATTTATTGTTAGTTTTCCGAATGTACCGTTTCCGGTAAGCTGCTGTTGGCTTGTACCCTGTAGCACAATACCATCGCCTGTACTTCCATGCAGGTGAAGTGCATCCATGTTAGTGTATCCGTTAACAAATATGCTGTTTCCCCCGTCATCCAGGGTTCCCCCATGCAGTTCCATATCATTCATCACATGTATTTCAGCATTATTTTGTTGGAGCGTCAGGGTGTTGTCTGTTGACTTTATCATTTTATAAAATGACGTGTTACCACTGATGGATTGATCCGTTGAGCCCGCGAGGTATGTGGTATTACCATTTGGTAAAAAAGAACCTGCATTTATTAAATCACCCAATAAAGTCATATTAATGCCATTGGCATTTAATTCAGCATTGTTTTGAAGGATTAAATCTTCATTGATGACCAGCGGATTTATCATCAGGGTTGCGGTAGGATCATTGTTGCTGGTATTATTAACAATCAGGTTTTGCAGTGGGATGGCGCTGTTAACACCAAAATTTTGTCCTGTAGGAGTGGTGGGATGCCCCAGATTGATGGTAGTGCCTGGTGCCAGGTTGCTGCTTTCCGGATCAAGATAGAGAGAGGCCATTGTAGGATTGACTTGTTGACGAACAAGGTACAATTCACCACCCGAATGTATAAAGCTACTACCGGCGCCAAGAATTTCAAACATACCCCGGTTGCTTTCCGGGGCAGCATCCGATCCAATAATGACTGTTCCGGCTGTTTGAGTATATTTCAGGCTTCCGATATCCGATCCCAGACCGCGTCTAATCTGCGAACCTACGGTAAGGGTACCGCCATTGATGATTAATTCAGCTTTTTCGGAAGCTGAGTATTCAATGTAATTATTGCCACCTGTCATATCAATGGCACCCGAGTTAAGCTCAAGCCTACCGTCGAGGAGTATTCCGGAATTACCATTTACATTAACCTGACCCTGATTCAATACCAGGGCACTTGTGGAAAGTATTTCGAAGTCACCGCCACCAGTTGACAGGTTAATATTTATATCCGGATGGTTTAATTCAAACGTTCCATGTTGCAATAAAAGTGCTTTTTCAGATGATGCGCCGTTAGTAGTACCATTCAGGTTAAAATCGCAATTCATGCTGGCAATTGCCTGCTGGTTGGTGCCTTTATTCATTATTAGTCTGTACATTTCAGGGATATTTCCTGAAATCAGGTTAAAGTTGCTGCTACCAGAACCCAGTAACTCCAGGATAACTGCATCCTCATCAGGGGCAGTCCAAAGTTCGAGTCCGGTTCCGGAAGTAATGTCCTGATAATAATCACCGAATAATTTAATGGTGTGTTCTATCTGGGGTGCATTCGGGTTATTAATGGCAATGTGTGCATTCTGGTTCACAAGGGAAATATTGCCGTTAACAGTTAATGTCCTGGGAGTACCATTATTTTGGAATAACAGAAGGGCACCTCCGCCACTGGCATTTCCTTCGGTACCTTGCGATTCAAAAAGCTCCAGGTTGCCACCAACTGTAATATCACCGGTGGCACCACTGGAAAGAATGAGGTTAACATCACCAAGCAATTCCAGGTCGCCGTTGGTTACAATGTCTTCTGTGAAAGTAAGATCCTTATCGTTACCACCCCAGCCGTCAGTAGCAACCATCAAATTCGGAAATAAAGGGGGCGTATTGCTGATGGTATTTGGATTGGCCCAGCTTTCATAAACCACGTAAGATGAGTCTTCCCGGGCAAATTCACCAATATCCATTAAGCTGAAATCGGGGGCACTTCTTCTGTTCCAAAACAAGCCTTCGCCGCGTACCAATCCCGCGACTAACTGTCCATTAGTGTTATCAATGCATAAGGTAGGGCGGAATTGAAAGTTTGAACGATACACACGGGGAACCGGGTTACCCATGGCATCTGTCAGCGGAGTAAAGCGAAGTTCTGCCACCTGTTGGGTGTAGTTTGATATCCATACGCCATGAGGCTGGCCTTGCAAGGCGGGTTTTTGAATGTCCGTCCAGGGAACCCAGCCAATGACAGCTATATCACCCTGATCAGGGTACTCTCCATTCGGATCATTGTTTGGAATCTCAGGCTGCCGGCTGTCATGCCATTCATATTCATCAATGGTGCCATTGCCATCCAAATCAGTCAATAAGTCAGATCGTGTCCATGTATAGCGATCACGCCAATCAGGCTCACGGGCACCGTCACCTGTGGTGGATCCATGATCACGGGTGTAAAAAATGTATACCTGCCCATTAAAACGGGTATTTTGCCCGGCAGTATAATTGGCGTTCTCCAGACTGAATCCACTACCGTCATCGTCAAAATTCAGGATGTTGTTTGGGTTATCAATATCCGAGTTGCTTTCATGCGACCGGGTATACGGATAATCGTCCAGTACTTTACCAGGCCTGAATGAATTGATGTTGTTCCCATCCAAGTCAGCATCGTTATAAGTAAATGCAAGCCTCACTGTAGGCAATGTTGTAAAATTCGAGTGTTTCACCCGCCAGTAATACGACATGATGTTGCCATTTTGCTCTGTGGTTTCCAAAACAGCATCCACCGGTGTACAAGTAATATAACCATCATCACTTATTCCATTAAGAGTGATCTCTGCAGGAGTATATTTTCCTGCAACACCAACAGGAAAACCTATGGTGGTTCCATCTGGTGTGCTGGCAGGGATGTATAGTGTTAACCCGCCATCTGAAGCATTTCCTGCACCGTATATCATTTCATTACCAGCGTTTCCAGAGCTAATGTTATATTGATTTGTTGTGTAATTCTCATGCAGATAATCTACTTTTAGGTTGTGTGTTCCGATATTTATTTTTCCATCGGTATATCCGATTCGTGCAATTTCAACATCACTGGTAAAGGCTATCTCGTCTGATGCAGGATTGTTGACATCCATTTTGAAATTACCAATCCGGGCTCCATCTTCTGAATTAACTGTCAGGCCGGCACCTCTGAATACAATACTGGCATTGGTTTGGGTAGTCCCGGGAATGTAAACGCCCAGGGCTGCATCAGCATGCAGCTCTACCGTGCCAAATAGCCTCACAGAATATTCACCCTGGTTGAAAATACCGCTTTTATGGATAAAGTTGTCCGTCACTTGCAGCAGGCGGGAAAAATACAGGGTGGAAACATTGCCTGCCTCCTTGGCCGGATCACCGGTAAGGAGTAAGGTGGAATCAGCAGGTTTATCAATTTCCATGTTGGTCAGGAACAGTTCATAGCCGGTTTCGGTTGACTCTCCTATGTAGATTGTACCTCCTGTATTGCCATTGAAAATCGTATTGTTGGGGGTACCGGCATCATAGAGGTATCCTTTATTGTTTGTGCCTTGCTGTTGGGCATTATCATCCAAATAAAAGTTATGGCCAATGGATACATCCTGTCCGTTATGATCCAGAAAAGCATCGGCCTCAATGGTTAAATCGTTCAAAACCACCAGGGGTTGAGCATCCATGTCTTCGTTGGTTGCTCCTACATCAACTGCTTGAGTAAGGATATGCTGGCTGTTTCCTCCGCTGGTATTTCGTAAAATAACATTGTAAAATGGAGCTGTGGAGGTGATAGGGAAGTTGTGGTTATCATCAATCTCCATAATTACCGTACCTCCGGTAACATTAAAGTTTGAAGGGGCCGATGCAATAAAAATACCACCTTTGCCATGCGCTTCATGGATATGCAGCGTACCGCCGGTCATATTGAACACATTTCCCGGGTAGGTGAGGTTAAACACGTAGTAATCGGTATTTGTGGCACCGCCCAAAATGTGGGTTGTACCCCCGCTTTGCGAATACCCACCTATATGTTCTGCACCATGAACTGAAGTTCTGATTTGGTTGGTGGTAAGTGTACCACCTTCAACAATGATAGCACCATTTGCCCTTGTTGTTATTCCACTTTGAATCCTGGCTTCTACCGATCCTGAACTTATCTGCAAGTCGCCGTAAGGTACAATAGCTGTACCATTGTTTTTAGCAACAAATCCACCATCCACCCATAACCGGGCGCTTTCGGATATATTATAGTTTCCTCCTCCGTTAAGACGGGGGATATTAATGTTAGGGCCTATTTTCACTGTACCGCTCAACAATCCAAGGGCATTTGTATTACTTGTAAGCTGAGGCGTATTTCCATGCCCCTGATTGGCGTAGCCAAATAAATTAAAATAAGATGGATCGCTGGCCTGTAATTCCAGGATATAGGTTTTGTCTAAGCCCTTATCTATTTCTATCCGGTAAAAATTTGATGTGCCAAGACATTGGATCGTTTGGTTTGCGCTGGCATTATCGGTAATCAACTCAATGACGCCATCGGTAGCCTGATTGGTATAATCAGCCGCCACCCGGTTTGTAAACGCTAGTTGTCCCTCATTAATTAAATTTCCCTTGAGTATAAGTTGGTGAAATGCATCTCCCTGCCCAACAGTGAACTGGCCGTAGTTAGCGATATTTATGTGCCCGTTTACCAGAATATTTAATGCTGTTGCAACACTATTATCATTAACTTGTAAAATACCTTCTTCAATTCTTAAATCACCGTTGATGGTATAATCGTTAAGCAAAGTCACCGTATTCGCCACATTGTCGAGTTGTATTACAACATGATAAAACGTACGTGCTTGCGCCAGGTTATAATTGCTTCCATAATATACCACGGTTCCTTCTCCAAGACCGGCTGATGAAAAATGTGAGGCATCGCCTGACGGAAAATTGTCTGCGGCTAAAAGCACACGGCCGCCTCCTTCTATCTCGCCGAAGCTATGACCGGTAGTTGTGGTAAAATCAATGCGCCCATCCACCCGCAGGGATGCATTGCTTTTGTTATTGGTATTTACTGAAATGGTTTTACCCGAACGAATAACCACCTTATCGGCATTACCGGTTGGTGAAGTTGAAGGCGTATAATGATTTGGATTATCAGGCAGCATTCCCGATGGATCCTGTGTCCATACCTCCCAGTTGTCCCAATCGCCGCTAATGAGCGTATACCAGGTGCGGCCTTCAATGCCGTCAAGCGGACTGTTGGTTTCATCAACCGTACCCAGGGTGTAATATCCATTGCTTAAATTGGCATCGGTTACCTCAAAATATATTTGATCGCCATTTTGTACTCCCTTTATGTTAGCAGGTATGGTATCGTAACTATCACCGGCATTGGCTTTGTATAATAAACGATAATTTTCTACATTGGCCGGAAAATCACCGTTGATGCCTTCACTTAGGTCGAAGGCAATACGGGCATCCAATTCACCGGTTTTATGCAGGTACCAGTTGCGCTCCCAGGCAGATTCTATATCACTGTAAAGTGCATCTGGTGCCGAGTTGATAGCATTTGTTGTACCATCATGGGCAGCGAAGAGGTAATCCCCAATATCGAAGTTGGTAATACCAGTTGCGACTAATCCGGCAGAAGAAAGCCCAACCTCGCCATCAGATTCTTTTCCCATGCCCGATAAATCAGCTACATAGGCTGGGAGGACAGGTGTATATAAATCAGCAGGCAGGTTTGCGTCCAGCCCGTATTTTTGGGCGAGGTAATTTTCAATAACTGTTCGCTGTGCCTGGTTTAGGGAGGTGCCAAACAAGATAACCTCGGCAATGTCGCCATCAAAATCCTGTCCGGCATTGTACCCACCATTCACATCGTCCTGCTCACCACCGATGGCAAAAGTACCGCCTGATTCAATTGTAGCGCCGGTTTGGTGGGTGGTGTTTATCGCCTCACCGCCATCCAGGTGAATCAATAACCGGCCATCGGTATTTCGCCACTGGTGTGAAAATATTTTCCAGTTGCCATCAGCAATGTTGAGGTTATGGTCAATATTGTTTTGATCAATATACGTATTTAAATCGTTGCTTTGATATAGCAGGTATTCATTATCATCTGATGGTACGGCATAGGATACAATACCGTCACCGCCTTCACTTGTACGCATGACCATAAATATTGATGTGGCATCAGATGGCATATCAAAGGCATTGCGGACAATGCGGTTATTGTTTTTTGAAAATTCAAGGTAATCATGTCCGTTCAGACCATTATCGCGGAATATCGGTGATGTGGCGCTGGTAGCTTCCAGGTCGTTGGAGTTGCCTGAAAAATCTGTCCAATGTAATACATCATTGCCATTTGATAATGCAAGTGAATCGGAAACCAACCAGAGTTTTATCTCAGGTTGACCGTCAGTTCCATTACCATTTCCTACACCAGCAGGTCCGTTTTGGGCTAAAACAGTTCCTGCCAGGAAAAAAACACCAGGAAAGAAAACAGCAATTTTTTTTATCAGAGATTTCACCAGATAAGGGTTTTTCAGTTTATAATATTCAATTTATTTAGAGTTTATTGTAGATCAGTACTTTGTACGGAAGCTTGTTTGATTGGTTTCGTAATATCTAACTGTTTATGACGGAATTAGGTTTTTAATTGACGAATGTACCACGTGTATTGTCAATTATTTCGGTTAAAACATGCCGTTTCATCATAAAGAAATGAATGCTTTATCATTTACTTACCAATTTTTTAATTCATAACAATCCATGAATCAAGCATTTGAATTTTGTTTTAAATGATTGTCCGCGAATATACCTAAAGCATATTAGCCACGAATGCACGGATAAAATGAGTGAAATTGAGTCAACGTACTTTTGTAATTTCACCTAACAACTAAAATGTCCGAAAACGTCGTAATAAGAGGTAATATATGCACACAAATTTCGAATGACTTTGTCATTTGTCATTCGTGCATTCGTGGCCATTTGTTTTCATAGGTATGTGGCGTTCAAAGCATTATTCATAATTAGTGTTTACACGGACAACCATATTATTATAATTTTTTTTTGCTGGGTAAGGGTATTTCCATTGATGCGTGTGATGTTATTGAATGAGTAACATCATCACCATGGTGGAAACTTTAAAAAATGAAATGAAGTAAAACAATTTAAATTTTAGTATCATGAAAAAGAATGTTTTTTTTGTATTAGCCATCTTATTGAGTCTTTTAGTATTCACAAGTTGTGAAGAGAACCTTGAACCTGAAGGGCAAACACAAAGTATTCTACCTGAAAAATTTAGTGTGGACATTCCGGACGCTATTAGCAGAGAAAATGTGGTGCTTAAAAGTGCATCTGTCGACACCCTGCAGGGGAACGATATTTACCAGCACCTGAACACCTTCATTCATGTAGGCGAAGCAGCTGCTGAGATTGTTGAGGGCATAATTGGAGCAATATCCTACTTTGGGATCGATAAGCCACTTACGTTAACATACATCTCCGATGATGATAACCGGACAAAAAACCTGGTAGTAACCGAAGCAGTAAATTTTGAAGGACAGCTATGGGATTATCAGCTCACCATTACTGATGCATTATCAGAAGTTAACTCCGATGGGGGTAAGGCCCTGCAAGTAATATGGGACAAAGGACATGGCAATGGTATAAATGGAGTTGCCATTCTAAAACCGTATAATATTAACCGTGATGATCGTGATAGCGCTCCGGAATCCGTTTTCCGTATCGATTACAGTGAGCTGGGAGAAAATGGTTATGATGCCCAAATGATTGTTCAAATCAGCGGTTTACCTCTGGAGCCTGCATTGGTTGATCCTTATTCAGTGAACACCTTAAAAATGTTTGTTGGAAAGAATGGGGATTATGTAGATGTATACGGAAACACCAATCATCCTCATGCCAGGTTTTTTACTGAGGATGTTGGATTTAACTGGGCGTTCGTTGCTTCAGGTTCAGAGTCACTCAATATAGGTGTTGCTGAGGTAGGTCTTCCCCCAAGTAACCTGGATGCCACCAGCCGTAAGGTTTTGCTTGAGGATTATTCTATCCGGAAGGTTTTTTCCAATCAAATTTATGAGCTTTGGCCATTGATTAATGATGAGGTAGTAAATGCATATCTTACAAACACTGCGGCTCCTGGCTATTTTAATGAAGCAGGATTTATTCAGGGAGGAACGTCTCCTGGCACTGAATATGAATCGCTTGAAGAAAGAATTCTTGATTTAAGTCCATATAATCCTAAGGAAGTGTCTGGCATGATTGTTTTATTTAATTAAAAACCATTCCGAAAGCTAAGTCCTGTTTAATGTTAAATGAGGAGGTTGAGGCACCCAATCTCCTCATTTGCATTTTGGGATAATGAATAGAAAAGCTGATTTTCGTCAATAATTTTTAACCATCAATGGAATAAATTTTGTCAGTTAGAAATAATCCTACAATTTTAGGCCATGAGTCAACGTAACCCTGATATAAAGAAAATGAATAAGGTTGGATTCGCTGTCGAATCCAAAGTTATTCGTGATACCCTTGAGTATGTCTTTATTGGCAAGGAAAAGTATCAGTTGCGATTATTGCCGGGGTTAACGCAAGGAATCCCCTTTGTTGGGGCAAGTGTCTCTTTGCTGGTTTGTGAGTGTCCAAACCTTGACCAGGAAAAGATGCAGGGTTTATTTGCCAAATTGAATAGTCTGAGAAAACAGCTGGATAAAAATATACCGCTGATATTATTCAGTGAGAATCCTGATGTTTTAAAGGGTAAAATAGATAGTACCAATGGGAATGTACGATTGGTTACCCTTGATCATTTCTTCCTGGATAACCTGTTTCATGTTATGCAGGAAGAACTTTGCACTGACAACATCTGCTGCAGCCTCTAATACCCTCTATTCATCCGGGTTACCTTTTTTATGTAATTCAAGTATTTTTCCCAGGTTTCTTCTTTCCCTTTTACTTAGGGCCGATATGCGGATTGGGGGATATGTTTTTATTCCTTCCAATGTTTTTTGCGACAATACCAGGTTGGGTTTCAATCCTGAAAAATCATTCTCTATAGTATAATCAAAAAAGCTATCTTTTGGTATTTCAATCGAACGTTTAAGTTTTGCAAAAGGTCTTAAGGAATAAAACCTGAAAATTAAGCGATTAGTAACATCTGAGAAATAAAAATAATGTAAATCGAGCCAGTACCGGTAAAGCCCGAAGAACAAATAAAAAACAACAACGGTAATTGTGGCTGATCGGCGGTTAATAAGCGCATCTTTTTCAGGGACAAGGTTGGAGAAAAATATAAGCGTAATGATTATGATAACACCAATGGTTAGCAGAAAACTGCTTATCCTGTATGAAATGGCACGTTTTCTATTGTCAAAAGCTACCGGCATAAATGGCACATATTTTTAATTCAATTATATAAAGGTTTACGTTAAATAAGCCGAAATAGTTTAATTTGTTCATTCCTTCCAGGAATCTGGCAGGTTATTGCCTCCTAGTTTGTAGGTTTTTTGCTTCACCCAGAATGCCCATTCATCCAACGACTTGCTGTTGTCGAAAGTTGAATATGGTATAGGCTCTCCAAATGTTACCACAATATGTTTGTGCATGTGCCTATAAGTTTCATCCATTAGATAAAGCATTTCTATGTTGGCTTTAATTCCCAAAGATTTTCTTATGTTAGCCAGTCTGTAAAAAAAATTGGTGTTCCTGCCACTCACATGAACCGGAATTATATCCCGTTTATATTTTTTTGCCTTTGAAATAAAGTTTTTATGCCATTTCAAGTCTACTATTCTGCCTTTTATTTTTCTTGAAACCAGTCCTGCAGGGAAGGTGAGAATTTGAGTATCACTGTTAAAAGCTGCATCTATTTGTCTGGCAGCTTCAATCGCCTGGGAACCATGCTTGTTAATGGGAATAAACACCGGCCTGAGCTGGGGAATGTTCATCAAAATATCATTCACCAAAAATTTATACTTATCATAATGGCGCGATATAATGTCCAGCAGGATTAAACCGTCAAAACCACCAAGTGGATGGTTTGATGCAAAAATGTGCAATCCTTTTTCAGGGATGTTTTCTTCTCCACGGACAGAGATATTTACATCAAAGTCTTTAATGGAAGCACGCACAAAATCAATGCCTTCTTTATCGCCATGTTTATCCAGAAAACTGTTGACAAAGTCTTCATGTACAATGCGTTTCAAATACTTAAAAACGAAGCCAGGGATCAGTTTGGCCAAAGCCGGATTTTTTTCAGAAAACACCTGCTTTATATCAACCTGCTTTACTTTATTTTCCATAATTGAATCATAATAAGTGAAGTCTTTTTTGTAATTCTTCAAGGGGTATTCCCTTTGTTTCAGGCATCTTAAACAGCACCCAAAGCAACTGAAGCACCATACAAAACGCATAAAATGAAAAAATGAACCCGCCGGAAATATTTGCAAACATAGGGAATGTCCATGAAATAAGCGCAGCCATGAACCAGTGGGTAAAGCTACCCAGGGCTTGTCCTCTTGCCCGGACTTTATTTGGGAAAATTTCACTGATAAACACCCATATTACGGCACCCTGCCCGAATGCATGAGAAGCAATAAATAGCATAAGACTAACGAGAATTACGATACCACCCGATTCGGCAAATTCTTTCCCATTAGAGAAAAATGTGATTGCAATAGATATAAGACTGACAATATAGCCGATCGATCCGTAGAGCATAAGTTTTTTTCGCCCAAAGTGATCAATAATAATCATGGCAAGCATCGTGAATACTAAATTCACAAATCCGATCACGACGGAACTCAAAAAAGCAGAGTCCTCAGGAAATCCGGCCATTGAAAATACCCTGGGCGCATAATAAAGAATGGCATTAATTCCCGATAGTTGATTAAAAACTGCAATAGTGATAGCCAGAAGAATAGGTTTCAGATATTTTGCCTGAAAAAATTTTTCTTTCACAGAATTACGCTCAGCATACTGCGATGCTTGAATATCTTCTATTTCCTTATCAATGTTATCTGTATCAGCTCCTACCCGCTCAAGAACCCGCCTTGCTTCGCCAACAAGATTCCTGGAAATAAGCCACCTCGGACTTCGTGGGTTAAAAATTAGAAGTATAACAAATGCCAGGGCGGGTATCGCTTCCACACCAAACATCCATCGCCAGGTAATTTCTCCAAGATCCATGGATTTAATCAGGTAATTGCTAATATACGCCAACAAAATCCCGAATACTATGTTGAATTGTGTGAGTGCTACCATTCGGCCCCGGAAACGTGCCGGAGAAATTTCAGCATTATACATTGGAGCTACAACAGATGATCCGCCAACAGCCAGGCCACCAATTAGACGCATGATCACAAATAATACCCAATTAAATGCGAGGGCACTGCCAAGTGCAGAAATGAAATAAAGAATCCCCAGGACATATAGCATACGCTTACGACCGTATATATCAGCCGGTTTGCCAAAGACAAGTGCACCTGCTATAGTGCCAATTAATGCACTGGCAACGGTAAAGCCGTGCCAGAAAGATTCTGTTCCTAAGATACTGCTAAGAGATGTATATGTTTCTGCAAATATAACGCCTAGCGATCCTTCAGCCCCGGATATCACTGCGGTATCAAATCCAAATAATAATCCCCCTAGTGCGGCAACCAGGGCACTTCTTAATAATACTGGTTTCATTTTTCAATGGTTTTATCATCAACTATTTGCAGCATATTTTTCACAGGAATTGGGTAAATTACTGAATATGCAAAACTATATTTTTTTTTATAAGTGGTACTAATCCGGAGCCAACCGGGTGTAATATTTATCAGACTGGCCTGTAAAAGCTCGATGATTAACCGATATAATGGGAAAAGTTATTAACAAAATGGCTAAAAGTGGGTAAAAGTGGTTGAAAGTGGGTAAAAAGTTTGTAATTTTACTTCATTAATAATAAAAGTGCACTTTTTTCATGACCCAGTTCATCGGTGATCATATATGTAAACTTGATGCGAAGGGCAGACTGTTGTTACCTTCCGCAATTAAAAAACAATTATCGCCCGATGACTCCGACCGCTTTGTAATCAAAAAAGATATTTATGAGAAATGTCTGATCCTTTACACTATGGGTGAATGGGAGCGGCAGAACAAATTGATCCGTGAGCGGTTGAATCCTTATAATAAAGAACACAACAGATTTCTAAGAGAATTTTTTAAAGGCACGGCAGAGGTGGCTCTGGATGCCAGTAACAGAATTCTGGTTCCCAAAAGGTTACTTGACTTAATTGATGCCGACAAAGAGCTGGTACTTGCAGGGCAGTTCGATAAGATCGAAATATGGTCGCGTGAGGCCTACGATGCCATTGGCGATAATCAGGATGAATTTGCCGGCCTGGCAGATAAAATATTAGGAGGAAATCAAAAAACAGCAGAATGATGACAACCTACCATGAGCCGGTCTTATTAGATGCTTGCCTGGAAGGCTTAGCCATCCGGCCGGAAGGGACGTATGTTGACGCTACCTACGGCGGCGGAGGCCATTCAAAAGCTATTCTCAGGCAACTTGGCAATAAAGGACGATTGATCGGCTTTGATCAGGATTTGGATGCTGCTGCAAACCGCCCGGATGATGATCGTTTTATCTTTGTGCACCACAATTTCCGTTTTATTCGTCATTTCCTAATGTTTTACGATATCCTTCTTGTTGATGGAATACTTGCCGATCTGGGGGTTTCATCCCATCATTTTGATTCCCCCCAACGGGGTTTTTCATATCGTTTTGAAGGCGATTTGGACATGCGGATGAATCAATCCGCCAGGTTGACTGCTGCCCAGGTACTAAACAATTACGATGAAGAACAATTGAGAAATGTGTTTTACCTGTATGGAGAAATACATAATACCAACAAACTGGTCGCTACAATTTTGTCAAGCCGGAGTAATCAGCCTCTGGTATCCATTGAGCAGTTTATCCATGAAATAAAATCCTGTATTCCTGTGAATAAGGAAAACAAATATCTCGCAAAAGTTTTTCAGGCGCTACGCATTGAGGTAAATAATGAGCTCGATAGCCTGAAAAAACTGCTGGAAGCATCTGTAAAACTTATCCGTCCGGGAGGACGACTGGTCGTCATTAGTTATCATTCTCTTGAAGATCGGCTTGTAAAAAATTTTATCCGTGCCGGAAATGTCGAAGGCAAAGTTGAAAAAGATTTTTATGGCAATGTAAGATCACCATTTAGGGCAGTTAACCGGAAGGTAATTTTGCCAGGTGAAAAAGAGCTGGAAGAAAATCCACGTTCGCGAAGTGCTAAACTCAGAATTGCTGAACGCTTATGATGGACAAAGATCAACATGTAGAGTTTATTGAGGAGAAGTCAAAACAATCCAAAGGCATCCGGGCAAGGGGAATGTTAAAGGATTTTATTGACGGGACGGTGCTTACACGTGAGAATTTTCTTAAACAACTGCCTTTCCTCTTATTTCTCTCAGCCCTGGCAGTAATTCTGGTGGGGAACCGCTATCATGCCGAACGTGTTTTGAGAGAGACCATTGCCATTCAAAATGAATTAAAAGAACTGCGGGCGGAGGAGATTACCACTGCTTCGGAGTTAATGTTTTACAGTAAGCAATCGCAGGTGGCCAGAATGATTCATGAAAGTGGCCTTGAACTTGAAGAGTCAACCGTGCCGCCAAAAAAAATAAAAATAAAAAAGGGCGAATTTGATAAATGAGTCTGAAAAAAGATATAATGTGGCGAATGGGGCTGGTTTACCTGCTTATGCTGGTATTCGGGCTTATAATCATAGGAAAGGTGATGTGGCTGCAAGTTGTTGATAAGGATGAATGGGAGGCCAAAGCCATTACCTTGCGGGTGCATGATATTGAACCCAGCCGGGGAAATATCTATGCTACTGATGGGCGCATGCTGGCCAGCAGCGTGCCTTATTATGAAGTACGGCTCGATACCCGCTCAGACGGACTGACCCGTGAGGTGTTTTTTTCAGGGCTTGATTCCCTTAGTTTGCAGCTGTCCCGGTTATTCCGCGACCGGACACAGCAACATTACAAACGCGATTTAACCAAGGCCTTCCAACAGGGGAAGAGGTATTTTCTGGTGAAGAATCACGTGACCTATAACGAATTAAAAGCATTAAAAGATTTTCCTGTTTTTCGTCGTGGAAGGTTTAAAGGAGGGGTTATTTATATTCAGGAAAATAAGCGGTTTCAACCTCATGTTTACCTTGCACAACGCACTATTGGATACCTTTCGAAAGGACAACGCGGGAATGTGGTTGGTATCGAAGGTGCTTATGATCATCACCTGAAGGGTGTACAGGGCAAGCGGCTGATGCAACGTTTAAGTGGCGGGGTTTGGATGCCTGTTTCTGATGAAAACGAGGTGGACCCTGAGAACGGGCTTGATATTGTCACTTGTATTGATATTAATATTCAGGATGTTGCACATTCGGCTCTGTTAAAACAGCTGCAACTACATGGGGCACATCACGGAACAGCCGTATTGATGGAGGTTGCTACCGGCGATATCCGGGCGATTGTAAACCTGCAAAAGGACAGGAAGGGTAACTACCGCGAAATATACAACTATGCCATTGGTGAAAGTTCTGAACCCGGATCCACGTTTAAGCTTCCGGCATTGATGGCGGCGTTGGAAGAGGGGTATGTTGATATGCATGATTCTGTGGACACAGAAAAAGGAGTTACACGATTCTATGATAAGCTGGTGAAAGACACCAAGCCTGGCGGATTTGGTAAGATCTCTGTTCAGGAGGCTTTCGAAATTTCTTCAAATGTGGGAATTGCCAAGGTGGTAGATAAAAGCTTCAGGGGTAAAGAAAGGCAGTTCGTCGATCGTTTATACAGCATGCGATTAAATCAGAAACTGGGCGTGGAGATCAAAGGCGAAGGAGCTCCCAACATCAAATACCCTGATGATAAACTTTGGTCAGGCATTTCATTGCCTATGATTTCCCACGGATATGAGGTACAGCTTACCCCGCTCCAAATCCTTACTTTTTATAATGCGGTGGCAAACGATGGGAAAATGGTCAAACCCCGGTTTGTAAAACAGCTTAGAAGGCATGATAAGGTAATTAAAAATATACCTGTAGAATTGCTTCATCCAAGCATAGCCTCGGCCTCCACCATTCGCAAAGCCAAAATTATGCTTGAAGGCGTGGTGGAAAGAGGAACAGCCACCAACCTTAGGAACGCTTATTTTAAAATTGCTGGTAAAACAGGCACAGCACAGATTAACTATACCAACCGTGAGGAGCCTATGAGTTATCAGGCATCGTTTGTTGGATACTTTCCGGCCGATAATCCAAAATATTCATGCATTGTGGTGGTCAATGCCCCCACCAGCGACGTGTATTACGGAAACCTGGTTGCCGGCCCCGTTTTTCTTGAGATTGCCAATAAAGTATATGCCACCAGCCTGAACATGCATGATGACATGCTTGTGGCGGTGGAGCATCCTGCTGATCCTCCTTTTTCGAAGTGTGGTTATAAACCCGAGTTGGATGCGGTCTTCTCAGCCATTGGTTGTGCAACAGCAGATGAGGGAATTACCGGCGATTGGGTCATAACCAGAAAAGAGTCTGATACAATAAGGTATTTAAATGAAAAAATTATTTCCGGCATGGTTCCCAATGTAAAGGAAATGGGCGCTAAAGATGCGCTATTTCTGTTGGAAAATATAGGTCTGAAGGTGGAAATTGTTGGACGTGGAAAGGTGGTGGAACAGTCGCTGCTGCCAGGTACTCATGTTCAAAAAGGCGATAAAATAATTTTAGAAATGAGTTTTACATAATTAACTGTGCAAGTAAAAAATTTAGCTGACATATTATCTGTTGTAAAAATCCTTGACACTTACGGGGAAATTTTAATCCGAATAACAGGTGTAGTATTCGATTCCAGGAAAGTTGTGCCGGGATGTGTATTTGTGGCTGTGAAAGGTACCCGGGTGGACGGACATAAATTTATACCACAGGCCATTGAGTCAGGGGCCAAAGCCATTGTTATGGAAGAAGTGCCATTTGTGGTAAACCCGGATGTCACTTATATCCGTACTGATAATTCGGCCCGTGCTCTTGGTAGGATTGCTTCGGCATTTTACGACACACCATCTGCCAGACTCAAACTCATAGGCGTTACAGGTACCAATGGAAAAACTACTGTCGCTACTCTGTTGTACAAGATGTTTAAACATCTCGGATATAAATCCGGCTTATTATCTACAGTTGCTAATTATATTGATGAAGAACATGTAGCAGCAACCCATACAACTCCTGACCCGGTGCAGTTGAATTCTCTGCTCGATAAGATGGTGGATCAGGGAGTGGAGTATTGTTTTATGGAAGTAAGCAGTCATGCCGTACATCAGGAACGAATTGCCGGCCTGGAGTTTAAGGGTGGCATATTTACCAACATTACCCATGATCATCTGGATTATCATACAACATTTGATAATTATCTGGCGGCAAAACGAAAATTCTTTGATGCACTCAAACCGGAGGCTTTTGCATTAACAAATACCGATGATCGCAATGGACGTATCATGGTTCAAAACACAAAGGCTTCAGTGCATACATATAGCATTAAAAGCCTGGCAGACTATAAAGCCCATATTTTGGAAAGTCATTTTCATGGCATGTTGCTTACCATTGATAATCATGAGATTTGGGTTCAGCTTATTGGTGAATTCAATGCATACAACCTGCTGGCTGTTTATGGGGCCACCCGGTTGCTTGGGATTCAGGAAACAGATGCCCTGCGCGTGCTCAGCGTGCTCACAACCGTAGATGGCAGGTTTCAGCCAATACTTTCTCCGGAAGGCAAAACAGCCATAGTTGATTATGCCCACACACCTGATGCATTGATGAATGTACTGTCAACAATCAAAAAAATTAAAAAGCCGGTACAGGAGGTAATTACCATTGTAGGGGCAGGTGGGGACAGGGATAAGAAAAAACGTCCACTGATGGCCAGTGTGGCTTCCGAATTAAGCAGTAAAGTTATCCTTACTTCGGATAATCCGCGCAATGAAGATCCTGAAGCAATTTTGAAAGATATGAAGGAGGGTGTAAAAGAACGAAAAAATGTATTGGTTATCACTGATAGAAAAGAAGCAATAAAGGCAGCCTGTATGATGGCCGGCCATAAAGATATTATCCTCATTGCAGGAAAAGGGCATGAAACATACCAGGAAATTAAAGGAGTGAAATATCCCTTTGATGACAGAGAGATTGTACGACAAAATTTTGAACTAAAAGCTTAGGCATGCTGTATCATTTATTTACATACCTTCAAGAATCTGATATTCCGGGAGCAGGGATGTTTCAATACATCTCTTTTCGCTCGGCATTTGCTGCTATTACTTCCCTGGTCATTGCCCTGCTTTTTGGTAAAAGGATTATTCGATATTTACAGAAAAAACAAATTGGGGAAAGCATCCGTGACCTGGGCCTCGAAGGACAGATGCAGAAAAAAGGAACACCCACAATGGGTGGAATTATAATCCTGGCATCCATCATTATACCTACCATTTTATTTGGTGATCTAAGCAATGTATACGTTCAGCTAATGCTCATCACTACAATAGTTCTGGGTATTATTGGCTTTGTTGATGATTACATTAAGGTATTTAAAAAGAACAAACAAGGATTAACAGGCAGGTTTAAGGTTACTGGCCAGATCCTTCTGGGATTGATTGTGGGGTTGACCCTTTACTTCAGTGATGATATTGTTGTGCGCGAACGGGTATATAATGAACAAGGTAAGCCAAAAACGATAGTGATAGAGGATCCTATAACCGAAAAACCCCGTAAAGTTACCATGACCAGGGATGTAAAATCCACCAAGGTAACCATACCTTTTATTAAAAATAATGAATTTGATTATGCAAAAATATTGTGGTTTCTGGGCGATAAAGCTTACGATTATGCATGGGTTGTACTTATCCTGGCGGTGATTCTCATTGTCACTGCGGTTTCTAACGGCGCCAACCTTACCGATGGATTGGATGGGCTGGCTACGGGCACATCAGCCATCATCGGAACAACCCTTGGAATCCTGGCATACGTTTCAGGGAACATGATTTATGCCGATTATCTTAATATTATGTACATCCCTTTCACCGGAGAGCTGGTGATATTTATGAGTGCATTCATTGGAGCTACGGTTGGCTTTTTATGGTATAATTCCTATCCAGCCCAGGTTTTTATGGGCGATACTGGCAGCCTCACACTTGGAGGTATCATTGCAGTGTATTCCATTTTAATCCGGAAGGAACTGCTTATTCCCATTCTTTGCGGAATATTCCTGGTTGAGAATCTTTCGGTAATGATGCAGGTAACCTATTTTAAATACACCAAAAAGAAATATGGCGAAGGCCGTCGCATTTTCAAAATGGCACCCTTGCACCATCATTATCAGATGTGCAATTACCCTGAGCCAAAAATTGTAACAAGGTTCTGGATTGTAGGTATTCTGCTGGCTATAATAACTGTTGTAACACTTAAAATTCGATAATTACTAACTGAATCATAGATGAGTAAAAATATTGTCATATTAGGAGCAGGCGAAAGTGGTACGGGAGCTGCTGTGCTGGCCAAGAAACAGGACTATAATGTCTTTGTTTCGGATTCCGGAAAGATTGGCGATCGGTATAAATCCATCCTTAACCAGTACAACATTAGCTTTGAGGAAGGGAAGCACACTGAATACCACATTCTGGCTGCCGATGAGGTCATAAAATCCCCCGGAATTTCCGATAAAGTTGATATTGTACAGAAAATCATAAAAAAGGAAATACCTGTAATCTCTGAGATTGAATTTGCTGACAGATTCACCAAAGCCAGGAAGGTTTGTGTTACAGGGAGCAATGGGAAAACCACCACTACCTCGCTCATTTATCACATGATGGTTAAAGCCGGTCTTAACACCGGTTTTGCAGGTAATGTGGGTAGAAGTTTTGCGATGCAGGTAGCTACAGAGGATCATGATTATTATGTGTTGGAGCTTAGCAGCTTTCAGCTTGACAATGTATATAACTTCAAGGCAGATATTGCCATTCTCTTAAATATTACACCTGATCATCTCGACCGGTATGATCAACGCCTTGAAAATTATATCAGCTCAAAATTCAGGATCATTCAGAACCTGACCAAGGATGAATATTTTGTTTTTTGTAATGATGATGAAATCACCATTAAACATCTGGAACGTATTGTAACCAAAGCCAAGCAATTGCGGTTTACAACCCAGGCAACCAAAGTTGAAGGCGCTTATATCCGTGATAATAAAATGACTATCCAGTTTGATGATATTGATTTCAGCATGTCGCTTGAAGAACTTTCTCTTAAAGGCAGGCACAATACCTATAACAGCATGGCCGCCGGCATTGCAGGTAATGTGCTTCGCATCCGAAAAAGCATAATCCGTGAGAGTCTGAGTGATTTTCAGGGTGTTGAACACCGGCTTGAAAGACATATCAAGGTGCATGGTATTCAATTTATAAACGATTCAAAAGCAACAAACGTCAACAGTACATATTATGCCCTTGATTCCATGCCACAGGGCGTAATTTGGATAGCGGGAGGAGTGGACAAAGGCAATGATTATTCGGTGCTGGAGCCACTTGTAAAAGAAAAAGTAAAAGCAATCGTATGTCTTGGCAAAGACAACCGCAAATTACATGAGACTTTTAGTTCAATCATCCCCGATATGGTAGATGTAGATAATATGCGGGATGCTGTAAAATCCGCGTATTATCTGGCTTCAAACGGTGATACCGTACTGCTTTCCCCGGCATGCGCCAGTTTCGATTTGTTTGAAGATTATGAGGATCGTGGCAGACAGTTTAAATTTTATGTAAGGGAATTATAAGAAAAATGGTAGGAGGTTTCAGTAAATATTTTAAAGGCGATAATGTGATATGGGTGGTGATTCTGCTCCTGTCCATTATTTCTTTGCTGGCTGTTTACAGCTCAACAGGCACCCTGGCATTCCGCTATAAGGAAGGCAATACAGCGTATTATATTTTGAAACATGCTACTTTTTTGTCTTTTGGATTAATCATCATTTTTATCGTTCACCTGATACCATATAAAATATATATTGGTCTTTCCCAGCTTTTGCTGCTGATAGCTATTCCCTTGCTGTTAATTACCCTGTTGATCGGAACAAACCTTAATCAGGCTTCTCGTTGGCTTACAGTTCCGGGTTTGGGTTTAACATTTCAGACTTCGGATTTTGCCAAGCTAGCCCTTATTATGTATGTAGCCCGTATATTATCGCAACGGCAGGATCGCATTCGCGATTTCAAAGAGGTTTTCCTGCCGGTGATTATACCTGTGCTTATCATCACCTTGCTTATATTGCCGGCTAACTTTTCCACTGCGGCATTGGTTTTTATTACCTGTATGTTTCTAATGTTCATCGGGCGTATACCATTTAAATACCTTTTATCCCTTTCAATAATTGGTATAACCGCCATTGGATTATTTATTGTTATTGCGTTGGCTGTTGACAGTGAAGGACGCATCGAAACCTGGAAGCACCGGGTGGAAAACTATATAGACAAGGACAGCGAAGGGAATTACCAGGCCAACCAGGCCAAGATAGCCATAGCAACAGGAGGGGTGCTGGGTAAAGGGCCCGGAAACAGTACACAACGGTATTTTTTGCCTCATCCTTATTCCGATTTTATTTATGCCATTATAGCCGAAGAATACGGGCTCACAGGTGCAGTTTTTGTTCTTTTTATGTACTTGTACCTGTTATACCGGGCAGGGGTGATCGTGCGCAAAAGCGAACGTACTTTTCCGGCATTTCTGGCCGTGGGTTTGTCGATGCTTCTGGTATTCCAGGCCATGGTAAACATGGCAGTTTCAGTAAACCTGTTGCCGGTTACCGGGCAGACATTGCCCCTGGTAAGCATGGGAGGTTCTTCTCTTCTTTTCACCAGCATTTCGCTGGGAATAATCTTAAGCGTTAGCAGAAATATTAAGTCAAAATCTGCTAAAAAACTGAACAGTGATGATAAAGAGGAGGTGGAAGATGCAGCCTAAGAATAAAATAATCATCAGTGGAGGAGGAACCGGAGGCCACATTTTTCCGGCCTTATCCATTGCCAATGCCATCAGGGAAAAACAACCTGAAGCAGAAATTTTGTTTGTTGGGGCACTGGGCCGGATGGAAATGGAAAAGGTGCCGGCTGCCGGATATAAAATCATAGGCCTTCCAATAGCGGGCATCCAGCGGAGGCTTACGTTTAAAAATGTAACCCTGCTTTTTAAACTCATCCGAAGTTTAATTAAGGCCGGCAGAATTGTTCGTGACTTCAGGCCCGATGTGGCTGTGGGAGTGGGAGGATACGCCAGTGGGCCTGTTTTGAAAGCTGCCAGCAAAAAAGGCATTCCTACGGTTTTGCAGGAACAGAATTCCTATGCCGGAGTCACTAACCGGCTCCTGGCAAAAAACGCTTCGAAAATATGCGTGGCATACGAGGGTATGGAAAAATATTTCCCCGAGGATAAGATTTTGCTTACCGGAAATCCGGTCCGTGAAGCCATTTTAGCAAAAGATATCGATATAAATGAAGCAGCCGAAGCTTTTAATGTGCCTCCCCGTACCCCTGTAGCCCTGGTGGTGGGTGGCAGCCTTGGGGCAGGGAGCATTAACAGGGCCATAAAAGAAAAGCTCGATGTCCTTTCAAAACAGGATTTTAGCCTTATATGGCAGACTGGCAAACATTTTTATCAGGAAGCAAAAGAAACAGTTGAACAGGGAGAATATAAAAATATAATCGTCAGAGAGTTTATTGCCCGGATGGATTATGCTTACGCCCTGGCTACTGTTGTGATTTCCAGGGCTGGAGCAGGTACCATATCAGAGCTTTGTCTGGTTGAAAAACCTGTTATTCTGGTGCCCTCACCAAATGTAGCGGAAGATCATCAAACAAAAAATGCCATGGCCCTGGTCCAAAAAAATGCTGCTCTGATGGTAAAAGATGTTGAGGCCGGTAAAAAACTTGGTGATGCACTCATCAACCTTATGGTTGACGAGCCAAAACAAGAAGAATTAAAGCAAAATATTAAAAAAATGGCATACCATAATTCTGCTGAAAAAATTGCAGCTGAGGTACTAAAAATTGCAAATAAGGAGTGAATATAAACGATTTACATAGGATATACTTTATTGGAATCGGAGGCATTGGGATGAGTGCCCTGGCAAGATATTTTCATGCCCTTGGTAAGATAGTTGCCGGCTACGATCGTGTCCGCACAGGGCTAACCAATGACCTGGAAAATGAGGGGATTGTACTGACTTATACCGACGAAGTTGTTGCCATCCCTGTGCCCTTTGCAGAGAAAACAAAGGAAACACTTGTGGTGTATACTCCTGCCATACCTTCTGCTCATAAACAACTGAATTTTTTTAAGAAACACAATTTTAACCTTATTAAGCGGGCGGAACTGCTCGGTATCATCTCGCAATCATTAAAAACCATTGCTGTTGCAGGCACACATGGAAAAACCACGGTTTCAACCCTGGTAGCGCACCTGCTTTGCAACTCAAACCTTAAATGCAATGCTTTTCTTGGTGGGATTGCCAGGAACTTTGATTCAAACCTGGTTATGGATGATTCAGAATATGTGGTGGCTGAGGCTGATGAGTTTGATCGCTCGTTTTTGTACCTTACGCCATGGTGTGGGATAATAACTGCCATGGATGCCGATCATCTTGATATTTACGGTACACATGATGCTGTGAAAGGCGCCTTTGCAGAATTTGCAAACAGGTTTTCTCCGGGTGGTTTTTTGCTCGTTAAGGAAGGGCTTGAGCTGCCGGCAAGCGCACAGGTTAATAAAAGCACATATAGCCTGGATAATCCGCAATCGGATTATTATGCCAGCGATATTAAAACCCCGGGGAAGGATTCTGTTTTTACCTTGCATACGCCTGAGAACACATTTTCCGGGTTGGTATTAGGTGTACCTGGCAGGCTGAACGTGGAGAATGCTGTGGCTGCTTCTGCCCTGGTGCTCAAACTTGGTGTTTCAGAGGATGAACTAAGGCATGGTCTAAAATCCTTTGCAGGAATTTATCGTCGCTTCGACTACCAGTACAATGGAAAGGTGATTTATATCGATGATTATGCCCATCATCCCGCTGAGTTGGATGCTTTTATTGGTTCGGTAAGGCAAATGTATCCGGATAGGTTGATTTGCGGAATTTTTCAACCTCACCTCTACAGCAGGACCCGGGATTTTGCTCCGGAATTTGCCCGGAGCCTGTCTGTGCTTAATGAACTTGTTTTGCTGCCCATATACCCGGCAAGGGAAAGGCCCATCGGTGGTGTGGATTCAGGCTTGATTATGAAAGATGTAACATTGAAGGATAAACATATTTTGCCTAAGGAACATGTGCCGGATTTCCTTGAAAATAATGCAAACGATATTATTTTAACTATGGGTGCGGGTGATATTGATACGCTTCGTCAACCAATTAAAAATATGCTTAAAGCCCGATACGGAGAATGAAAAAGTACAAAGTTGTCATATCATGGATGGGCATTTTGCTCTACGTCCTGCTGATTTCCGGCTTTGTAAACCGGCGCCAGGAGTTAACCCTGTGCAATGTTATTGAAGTAAACGTTGCCGACAGCCTGATGAACAGACTTATTGAGCCTGGAGAAATTGTGGAGTTTATTGATAAAAAACAAAACAAAATACGGGGTTATCCCATAGGGCCAATCAACAGCCTTGAATTGGAAGAAAAGATCAAGGAATTCCCTGCTGTCAAGGACGCCCAGGTGTATAAAACCATTAATGGTACATTATGTGTGAATGTTATTCAGCGCAAGCCCATTCTCAGGGTTATTGATAAAAAAGGGTTTGGTTATTATATTGATAAGGAAGGTGTCCTGCTTCCCTTAGTCAATCATTATTCCGCTCATCTGATTGTGGCCAACGGAAATATTCCTGCCATTGACCGGAGTAATCTCAATCAACCTGTTTTTGGAATGGACAGAAAGCAAATTGCCGTCCAAACCCTTTTTGAGTTGCATGATTTTGCAAACTACATCTATGATGACCCTTTCTGGAAATCACAGTTTGTTCAGGTTTATCGAAATGCAAAAGGCGAATATGAATTGATTCCACGGGTGGGTTCGCACATCATTGAACTTGGTACCATGGAAGATTATCAATATAAATTGCATAAACTGGAAGGACTTTATTTCAAGGGATTAAATGCTCTTGGGTGGAATGAATATGAACGAATAAATCTAAAATTCAGCAACCAGGTTGTTTGCACAAAAAGATAGGACTATGACTAATAAGAACGATTATGTAGCTGCCATTGACATTGGAACAACAAAGATTGTTGCCATTGTTGGAAAACGAAATGAGAAAAACAAAATTGAAATACTGGGCATAGGTAAGACACCTTCCAAAGGAGTGAAGCGAGGTGTGGTGCTTAATATTGATGAAGCCGTTAATGCCATTACCAGGACTGTGGAAGAAGTACAGGAGAAATCGGGTGTTAAACTAACTGATGTATTTGTAGGCATTGCAGGCCAGCATATTAAAAGCATGCGTAACCGCGGGTACATCAACCGCGATTCCTATGATGATGAAATTACGCGTGAAGATGTCATCACGCTGATTAACGACATGTATAAAATTCCTATTGATGTCGGTGAGGAGATTATTCATGTACTGCCCCAGAATTTTACCGTTGACAATGAAGTGGGTGTAAAAAATCCGGTGGGTATGTCGGGCAAACGGGTTGAAGCCAATTTCCATATCGTAATTGGCCAGATAGCCTCTGCGAAAAATATTGAAAAATGCATCAACAGGGTTGGATTGAAAGTCAACGATTTAATTCTTGAACCCCTGGCATCAGCCGAAGCTGTGCTTACTGATGATGAAAAGGAAGCTGGGGTAGTTTTGGTCGACATTGGAGGCGGCACTACCGATGTGGCAGTTTATTATGATGACATAATCCGGCATACAGCAGTGATTCCTTTTGGTGGGAATGTGGTTACCCGCGATATTAAAGAAGGGTGTGCCATCCTGCAACGCCAGGCCGAAGCGCTGAAAGTGCAGTTTGGCTCGGCGTTGGGCGATTTAGCCCCGGACGATAAGGTGGTCACCATTCCTGGTATCAGCGGACGTGAGCCAAAGGAAATATCCTTTAAGAGCCTTGCATACATTATCCAATCCCGTATGGAGGAAATTATTGATGCAGTACTTTTCGAAATTGAAAACTCGGATTATCTTGACAGGCTGAGTGCCGGAATCGTGATAACCGGTGGTGGTGCTTTGCTGAAACACCTTCCGCAACTTATGAAATTTAAAACCGGTATGGATGTGCGCCTGGGTTATCCCAACGAATACCTGGCCAGCGATGCCGGTCCGGAAATCAACCACCCCATGTTTGCTACCAGCGTTGGTTTGCTGCTAAAAGGCTATGAGTACAACGATAGTAACCTGAACCCTGAGGTAGCTACTGTCCAGGATGATTCTTATACCGGGGATAAAACCATGGAAAAGCACGAAGCAGGTGAAGCACCGGAAAAGGTAACGGTAAAACAACGTAACCGGTTAATTGACACGTTAAAAAAGACGATAACAAACATATTTGAAGAAGATGATGCGAGCATGTAGATGATGGCATCTACCGAAAATTGTAAATCCTTAAAAACACAGAACTATGGCAGAAGATTTAATTAATTTCGACTTACCCGTAGAACGCTCCTCCATCATTAAAGTTATTGGTGTAGGGGGTGGTGGCAGCAATGCTGTTAATCACATGTACACACAGGGCATTAAAGATGTAAACTTTGTTGTATGCAATACCGATGCTCAGGCATTGGAGAACAGTCCCGTAAGCGTAAAAATACAATTGGGGGCTTCCTTAACCGAAGGACGTGGTGCCGGTAATAAACCAGAAATTGGCCGGCAGGCTGCCATCGAAAACCTTGATGAAGTGGTTGAAGTGCTGGAGTCAAATACCAAAATGGTGTTTATTACAGCCGGAATGGGCGGAGGGACTGGTACCGGGGCAGCACCGGTAATTGCCAAGGCAGCAAAGGAACAGGGCATCCTTACCGTTGCCATTGTAACCATTCCTTTCCGTAACGAAGGGCAACGACGGATTTCCCAGGCGCTGGAAGGGATTTCCGAACTGGAAAAACATGTAGACTCCCTGCTCGTAATCAATAATGAAAAAATCAGGGAAATCTATGGTGACCTGAAAGTATCCGAGGCTTTTTCACGGGCTGATGATGTACTGGCCATAGCCGCCCGGGGTATTGCGGAGATTATTACTGTTCATGGATATATCAACGTGGACTTTGCTGATGTGGAAACGGTGATGACAAACAGCGGTGTCGCCATCATGGGATCAGCCCTGGCCGAAGGAGAAAACCGTGCCATCAATGCAGTACAGGAAGCCTTGAGTTCACCATTGCTTAATAATAATGACATCAAAGGGGCCCGGAATATTTTGCTGAACATTACCTCGGGTACTGATGAGGTTACCATGGATGAAATAGGTCAGATTACTGACTATATCCAGGCCGAATCAGGCTCTGAAGCTGACTTGATTTGGGGAAATGGGGTAGATGAATCTCTCGGTGAAAAACTTTGCGTGACGGTTATTGCCACAGGTTTTGAAGCCGGTAACAGCATTCCGGAGTTGTATCTGCGCAAAAAACCTGAAAAAGATAAGGTGGTTCTGGATGAAGAAAAACCATCTACAGGGCGTCCGGAAAGGAAACCGGTAGATCAGCCCGAATTTGTTGTACAACAAAAAAAAGAAGATAAAAGAAAAAAGGACGAAAAATCCAGAATGGTGGAGTTTGATTTTTCCTCGTCGGATGAAAAGGAGGAACTGGTGGTACGGGAGCGAAAAAACACCAACAATGAGATTGAATTCTACATGGATACCCAGAAAGCCGAAAACAGGCTGAATGCCATCAAACGGACACAGGCTAAGTTCAAGGAAGCAGGGTACAACAGCAAAGATGACCGCGAAAATATCGAAGAGCTTGAAAACGAGCCTGCTTATGTACGCAAGCAGATTAAAATAGATAGCAAGCAACAATCAAAAGATGATGAGGAAGTATCAAGGTACACCCTTTCGGAAGACGATGATTTTGAAATAAGGCTCAGACCGGATAATTCTTACCTGCATGATAATGTGGATTAATATTAGGTCAAGCTGAAATTAGTCATGGAAAGAATCTATAGCATGGTTTTACACGTTTCATATATGATTTTGGTTAGACATGTTTGTTAGTTATGGTTCTGTAAATTTTTAAGGTCAGAAACCGGATTTGCCAACGCAGGTTCGGTTTTTGTTTTGTAATTTTACACGATTTCAAAACTAAAAGATTACAGCATCATGGGAAAATTAACCGAACAGATTGCCACTGACCTGAAAACAGCCATGAAAAATAAGGAAAAAGAAAAACTTGAAGCACTCCGGGCATTAAAAACTGCACTCCATATTGCAAGAACCGAGAAAAGCGCTTCCAATGAACTCACTGATGAGGAAGAACTTAAAATTGTACAAAAACTGGTGAAACAGCGGAAAGATTCGGCTCATATTTATAAGCAACAAGGACGTGAAGATTTGGTTTCCCGTGAGATTGCTGAAGCAGCAGTATTAAGTGTTTACCTTCCCAAACAACTCACAGAAGAAGAGCTGGAAACCCAGTTACGCGAAATTGTGAGCCTGGTAGGTGCTTCCGGCCCACAGGATATGGGTAAAGTCATGGGTAAAGCTACCCAGCAACTTGCCGGCGTGGCTGACGGAAAGATGATCGCACAGAAGGTGAAGGAGATTTTAGGATCCATGTAATTAATGTGCGTTCATGATCTCCTTTCGTAACTTCAGACCTATAGATCTGGTCTCCAGGACAAGCTCTGGAGGTCTGGGGTTACAGCTTTGTAACCACTTATCAAAAAGGAGTAAAAGGCCAGTACCAACCGGTTGTTGAAAAAGTCGATGGAAAGAGGGTACGAATCCATGTTTGATTGGTACCGCAAAAAAG
>CAZZBU010000012.1:29255-46281 GCA_964652315.1 uncultured Bacteroidales bacterium | reverse complement strand
ACCTGGGCCCATCTAATAAATATTTGAAACCAACCTGCTTGAAATCATTTGAAATTGCCCTATTCGTATTATTTTTAAAGATAGTCGCCATGGTATTTCGCACGGCAGTCCCCATTTTTTTAGAGCCGCAAACATAAATATGCGCACCCGAAATTATCCATTGTAGATGGAGGAAGCATGTATTTTTCCATGGGTTCAACCTGGCGGTAGGATTGCGTCAGGGGTTCTATCTCGCTTGAAACTATTCATGAGGGGACCAAAGGTCCTGAAAAAACAACGCACACAAGTACCTTTAGTGAACCCGGATATGTTTTACCAAGGTGGTTAAATATTCAGGTTTTATTATTTCAAAATTGGATTAGGACATTTTCTTGAAGTTTAACCTGTCCAGATGCTGCTGTAATTCATTTAAAATTATCCTTGATTTACCTACCTTTTTTAATTTTGCTCCGTATAAATGAACGTAACCAACGATTTTAATTATCAATACCCTGATTTTTAATAACCTTCATTGCGTTGACGGTTAGTTTTATTCATGCGACAAAATAAATTACAACATACACCTGAAAAAAGGGTGAAAAAGGGATTTGGGTATATGACACAGCAGAAGAGGAAAGGGTATTTGATTGGGATTTTTATACTAATTAATCTTTCTTTATTTTCCTTTAAGATTGAAGCACAAATAACAGGACTACCGCCAGGAAATACGTTTTGTTTAAGTGACCCCGTGGTTGTACTTGAGGGTAGTCCCGCCAATAAATCATTTTCTGGTCCAGGCATCACGAATACAGTACCCGGTTTTGCTGAATTTGATCCAGTTGCTGCCAACGTAGGTGACCATGAAATTATTTATTGGCCAGGAGGCGGTAATGAACAAAGAGTCACTGTCCATGTCGTTGATTTACCCCCTACCACTTTGGATCCTTTTACTGATGTTTGCGAAGGGTCTGCTGCATTTGCTTTAACAGGAGGATCTCCTGCCGGAGGTACATACTCAGGCACAGGTGTTGATGGTTTTGGTAATTTTGATCCGGCTGTTGCAGGAACAGGCTATCATACCATTACCTACACTGTAACTTCAGGATGGTGCAATAAATCAGCATCACAGGATATTTACGTGCGTCCGTTACCCCTGGTCGATCTGGCTCCCTTTGCTACAGTATGTGAAGACGAAGCTGCATTTGCACTTTCAGGAGGCAATCCGGCCGGTGGAACTTATTCAGGCACTGGTGTTTCAGCCAACACGTTTGATCCGGCTGCATCAGGCACAGGTACATTTGCCATTACGTATACATACAGCGATGGTGTATGCATCAACAGCGATACCGAAGATCTGACTGTTGCCCCGCTACCGGTGGTTTCGATAACAGATCTTGATGCAACCTACTGCCAGAGTGATCCTGCTGAGACCATTACCGGAACGCCTACAGATGCTAACGGTGTATTTACCGGAACGGGCATTACTGACAATGGTAATGGAACAGCCCTGTTTGATCCTGCTGCTGCCGGGAACGGTACTTTCACCATTACCTATACTTATACATCTGCCGATGGCTGCACAAACAGCACTTCCCAGGATGTACAGGTAGGCACCCCCTTAACGTTGTCCGGCTTGGATCCGGGATATTGCGTTGACGCAGCCGCTGTAAATATAGTCGCTACCCCTTCAGGTGGTAGCTATGTGGTTTTTCCTGGTCTTACGGATAATGGTGGCGGCGATGCTACGTTTGACCCTGCAACCGCTGGTGTGGGTACCTATACGGTTGAATATCAATACCTGAGTGGAGGGTGTTTAAATACCATTGATGCTACAGTTGAGGTATATGCTTTGCCAACTCCATCGATTCATGGATTTCAGGCTGACTATTGTATTAATGAACCCATAGATTTAATCTCAGGAAACTACGCCCCCGATGGTACCTTTTCAGGAGATGGCATCACAGACAATGGCGATGGAACAGCTGATTTTGATCCTGCGTCCCTGCCTGCCGGTGGTCCGTATACCATATATTATGCCCAAACCGATGCCAACGGCTGCTACGCACAAACCAGTGAAACTACAACCATTAATCCATTGCCCACAGCCACAATTACCGGCGATGCCACCATTTGTTATGGTGATGCCACATCGATTCAAATAGACTTTACAGGAACAACTCCCTACGATTTTGCATATACGAATGGTACAAGTACAACCAACATTTCGAACCATGCCCCTGACTTGTATACCACTAATGTATCTCCTTTGACCAATACTTCTTACACCATGGTTTCGGTTACTGATGATAACGGATGTACCAATTCCGGGAATGGAAGTGCCGATGTCGTTGTGAATCCCCTGGTTACAATTGACAGCCATCCTGTTGATAAAACTGTCTGCCAGGGATCTAATACAAGTTTCTCAGTCAACGCAAGTGGCGTTGATCTCACCTATCAATGGCAGCTGAATGGTGCACCAATAGGCGGTGCCACAAACCCAACACTTACCCTGAATAACGTATTACCGGGTGACGTAGGGGATTACACCTGCATCGTTTCCAGCAGTTGTGGGGGACCACTAACTTCTGATGCAGCCACCCTGTCTTTATTTGAAGATGTAACCATCACGGCACAGCCTCAGGATGATAATTTATGTACCGGAGAAGATCTAAATCTGTTTGTTACAGCCACGGGCTCTAATCTAACTTATCAATGGAAGAAAGACAATGTTGACATTGCCGGAGCTACCAGCGCTACGTATACTAAATCCAGTGTAACAAGCCTTGATGCAGGTATTTACACTTGCTATGTGGGTGGTAGCTGTAGTCCTTATGAAAGTGATCCGGCCATCATCACCGTCGATGATCCCATCACAATAAGCGACCAGCCTGCAGATGCTATTGTATGTGAAGGAGAACATGCCGGTTTTTCTGTTACCGCCAGTGGCACCAACCTAACCTATCAATGGCAAAAAAATGCAGCTGATATAGCCGGAGAAGAAAATGCCTCTCTTATTCTTAATGGTGTGGTAGCAGGGGATGCAGGTACCTACCGATGCATTATCAGCAGTCCCTGTGGCGAAACACTTACCAGCAGCAATGCTAACCTCACAGTGGATGCTGCAACATCCATAACCACGCAACCTGTGGCCAGCATTACACAATGTGTCGGGACAAACCTTAGCCTGGACATCACTGCTACCGGCACAAACCTTACATACCAATGGAAAAAGGGTACAGCTGATCTTGTGAATGGAGGAAATGTAAGTGGTGCGCAAAGCAGCAATTTATTTATATCAGGCGTTGATTTAACCGACGATGGTGTGTATTCCTGCGAAGTTACCGGTACGTGTGGTTCTGAGGGAAGCAACTTTTCTGATGTAACCATCATGCCTGGTACGGCAATCAGCCAACACCCGGCAGACTATACAGTAATCGACGGAGGAAATGCTTCCTTTAGCGTTCAGGCAGATGGCTCGTCCCTTACTTATCAATGGCAGAAAGATGGTGGTGATTTATTTGACGGAGGAATCATCTCCGGAGCAACCACTGCTACCTTATCGCTTACTGGAGTATCTGATGCCGATGAAGGAAATTATCATTGCATCGTTACCGGATCGTGTGGTACAGTAAACAGCAACACGGCTGAACTCATTGTAAATCCCACCACCAACTTTTCCACTCAGCCTGTAAGCCAGATTAAATGCGAAGGAGAAAGTGTATCCTTCTCCGTGACATCATCCGTTGCATCTCCAACCTATCAGTGGCGCAAAGATGGCGTTGACTTAGCAGATAATGCTGTAATCTCAGGGAGCACCACTGCAAATTTATCCATAAGCAGTTTAGCTTTAGGCGATGCCGGAGCCTACACCTGTGTCATTAATGGTGAATCCAGTGCCCCGGCAAGCTTAACGGTGAATGAACTCGCAACTGTTGACATACAACCTCAGACCAAAACAGCATGTGAAGGGGAGAACATTTCTTTTTCCATAACCGCATCAGGTAGTGACCTTTCTTACCAATGGCAAAAAGACGGCGTAGATTTGGCCGATGGTGGCGCTATTTCAGGATCAAACACCAACACATTGATGCTCTCGAATGTTACCAATACCGATGAAGGGAACTATCGTTGTGTGGTTAGCGGTACGTGCAATACCGCACCAGGTGATGCGGCAACATTGACTGTTTATATAAATACAGCTGTAACAACACAACCTTCAGATGCTACGGTTTGCGAAGGCAATGCACATACCTTCTCCGTTGTGGCCGATGGTGATAACCTCAGCTACCAATGGATGAAAGATGGCAATCCCCTTGCGGATGGAGGAAGTATCAGCGGTGCCACAACAGGAAGCTTAACCATAGACAACATTGTGCTGGCTGATGCCGGATCGTATTATTGTGAGGTAAGTGGAATATGTGGTAGCGAAGACAGTTTCATTGCCGGCTTAACAGTAAATGAATCCACTCAGATAACAAGTCAGCCTGTGAGTGCCCAGGCCTGTGAAAATGCTAATGTATCCTTCTCCATCACGGGCAGTGGTGATAATTTAAGTTACCAATGGCAAAAAGACGGGGTGGATATAGCTGGTGCCAACAATTCGGTGCTTACGTTGAATAACGTCACGACAGGAGATGAAGCGGACTACACATGCATTGTCAGCAGTGCATGCAGTAACCCGGTTACCTCGGCAACTGCTACACTTACACTCTTTGATCCGGTGGTTATCACGGCCCATCCTCAGGATGATCACCTGTGCAGCGGGGAAAATATAAACCTCTCCGTAAATGCCACAGGGTCAAACCTGACCTTCCAGTGGAGGAAAGATGGTGTGGATATACAGGGAGAAACATTACCCACCTTTACAAAATCAGGTGTTACTGCTGCTGATGCAGGAACTTACACCTGCTTTGTCGGGGGGAGTTGTATTTCTACTGAGAGCGATCCGGCTGAAATAATCATTGACGCACCAATAACCATAACAAGTCAGCCTGCTGATGCCATGGCATGCCCGGGAAATAACGCCAGTTTTTCAGTGACTGCCACAGGTACCTCATTATCTTACCAATGGCAAAAAGATGGTTTTAACCTTGGCGGAGAAACAAGTCAAAGCCTGGTTATTAATAATGTAGCAGCAGGAGATGCAGGCGACTACCAATGCATCATCAGCAGTCCGTGTGGCGAAACAGCAGCTACTTCAATGGTTACCCTTGGTTTATATACCGAAACAAGCATAAGCACACAACCTGTTGGTTTTACTGCCTGTGCAGGTGACAATAACACCCTTGAGGTACAGGCCGGCGGCAGCAATCTGGCATACCAATGGCAAAAAGACGGGGTTGATCTGGCCGATGGAGGCAGCATATCAGGTGCTGCAACAAGCACCCTTGTGTTCACATCAATCGCTCCCGCTGATGCTGCTGCTTATAAATGCATTATCACAGGAAGTTGCGGAACCCTGGAAAGCAATATTGCAGATGTGTATGTTGATGACAACATCACAATAACCGGTCAGCCCGGGGATGAATCCATCTGTACCGGGTCAAATGCTACTTTATCTGTTTTAGTTACGGGCAGCAACCTAACCTACCAGTGGTACAAAGATGCTGCTGTCCTGACAGGTGAGACATCTTCAAGCCTGAATTTAACCAACGTTGATGCTAGCCATGCCGGGGATTATTATTGTCAACTCGCCAATTCATGCGGTGAGGTATTGAACACCGATCTCGTGACTGTCGTTATAAATCCCTTGTTATCCATCGCCACTCAACCTGCAGGGACCATTGCCTGTGAAGGTGATAACATCAGTTTCAGCGTATCAGCAACCGGAACCAACCTTTCATATCAATGGTATAAAAACGGAAGTACACTGGCTGATGGTGGCAATATAAGCGGTTCACAAACAAATAATTTAGCCCTGAATAACCTGCTTCCGGCAGATGCAGGCGCTTATCACTGCCGTGTCACAAGCGATTGTGGTACACTCAACAGTGATCCGGCTGATTTGGTGGTGGATGAAACCATTACAATCACCTCAGAACCGACGGACAAAATGGTTTGTGAAGGAGATAATACAGGTTTTTCAGTTCTGGCGAGCGGGTCCAACCTGGCATATCAATGGGAAAAAGACGGAGTAGATATCCCTGGTGCCACGAACGCCACCTTCACCCTAAGTGGTGTAGCAGCAGGAGATGAAGGTTCGTACCGATGTGTGATTTCAAATACCTGTGGAAATACAGTACACAGCCAACCTGCTGATCTTTTATTGTATACCACCACCTCCATTGCAGACCAGCCTGATGATGTGACGGCTTGTGAAAGCAGCAATGTATTTTTCTCGGTAACGGCTTCAGGCTTCAATGTGACTTTCCAATGGTTTAAAGACGGAAATCCGCTGGCTGACGGTGGAAATATAAGTGGAACAAATACGAACATCCTTGATGTTAATACCATCTCAGCTACCGATGCCGGCGTTTATTCATGCGTCATTAACGGCAGTTGCGGTGTGCTTAACAGTGATCCTGCCACCCTGACTGTTACAGAAAATACTGAGATAACCACACAACCGGTAAATAAAAATGTATGCCCCGGCAGCGATGTATCCTTTAACATACTGGCTACAGGGAATAACCTGACTTACCAATGGCAGAAGGATGGCGTTAGCCTCGGTGGTGAAACCACATCAACCTTATCTCTGCCGGGTGTTGACAATACAAATGAAGGAGTCTATCGTTGCATGGTGATTGGTGATTGCGGCAGTGTTACAAGCAACGGAGCTTCGCTGAATGTGCATGAAGATATCAGCATAACAGCCCAACCGGTTGCTGATGAAATTTGCGAAGGTGAACCTACTGCTTTTTCAGTAACTGCGACTGGTACCGGCCTTACCTATCAGTGGCGTCAGGATGGAAATGATTTAATTGACGGGGGTGCCATAAGTGGCAGTACCAGTCCGGATTTAACCATCGACCCGGGTCAGGTTACTGATGCCGGTATTTATGAATGCCTCATAACCGGTACCTGTGGCACTGAAATAACAAACGGTGCAGACCTTATCGTCAACGAGGCGATAAACATTACCACACAGCCCACGAATAAAACCGCCTGTCCGGATGACAACGTGGTATTTACCATACAGGCCACCGGCACAAACCTTAGCTACCAATGGCAAAAAGATGGCTTGCCTATAGCCGGAGAAACAGGTACAGGTTTAATAATAAATAACATTGATGCCACGGATGCCGGCACCTATCGTTGCCTGGTCACCGGCAACTGTGGAAGCGAACTTTCAGCCAGTGCTACCCTGACGGTAAATACGGACATTACCATTAATGCTCAACCCGTAAATGATGAAGTGTGTGAAGGTGAAGCTTCCGGCTTCACAGTAGATGCCAGTGGTACAGGACTGAGCTATCAATGGAAACTTGATGGCACACCTCTGGCTGATGGGGGGAATCTGGCCGGAACAAATACAAATACCCTGGACATTAATCCTGCCACTCTGGCTGACCCGGGAGTGTACCACTGTGAGATAACTGGTACATGCGATTTCAGGAACACTGATCCCGTAACCCTTACGGTGAACGAAAACATTACCATAACAAATCAACCATCAAACCTTACCGTTTGTGAAAATGAAAATGCCATTTTCAGTGTGACAGCCACTGGTTCCGGACTTACGTACCAATGGCAAAAAGATGGCTCAGACATTTTTGGAGCAACCTCCGCAGAGTATTCTATCGTTGGTGCAGTAACAGGCGACGAAGGTACCTACCGCTGTGTTGTATCAGGCGATTGCGGAAGCACATTTTCAAATGGAGCAACGTTAACGGTGGATGAAAAGGCCATCATTACAACACAACCCGCGGCTGGCACGGCTTTATGTGAAGGTGAAAATCTTAACCTGAGCATTGCGGCGACAGGAACAAATCTTACCTACCAGTGGAAAAAAGGTAGCGTGGATTTAGTTAATGGTGGTAACATCAGCGGAGCACAAAGTGCAAATCTGTTCATTTCAGGAGTTGCCCTCAGTGATGATGGCGTTTATACCTGCACCATCACAGGCAACTGTGGTACAGAGACAAGCACACTGGCTGATGTAACGATCATGCCATTGACAGTCATTACACAACAACCTGCCGATTACACGGTTCAAACCGGCGGTAATGCAAGCTTTTCAGTCCTGGCTGAAGGATATAGCCTCTCTTATCAATGGCAAAAGGACGGAGTAGCTCTGTCAGACGGAGGAGAAATATCCGGCTCAAATACGGCCAACCTCATCCTCACCGGGGTAACAGATGTTGACGAAGGCGCTTACCGTTGCATTGTGACGGGCACTTGCAATACGGTCAACAGCACACCGGCTGATCTGATTGTAAATCTAACCTCAAACTTTACATCCCAACCTGCGGATCAGGAAAAATGTGAAGATGAAAGCGCATCTTTCTCCGTGACTACCTCACTAGCGTCTCCCACGTATCAGTGGCGAAAAGATGGCGCTGACCTGTCAGATAATGGTAACATCACAGGAACGAATAGTGCTAACCTCAACATCAATGCCGTAAGCCTTGGGGATGCCGGAGCTTATACCTGCGTGGTGAATGGCGAGAGCAGTGCTCCAGCCAACCTTATCGTAAATGAGCAGGTTACCGTGGATGCCCACCCATCATCAAAAACTGCCTGTGCCGGCAATGATATTTCATTTAGTATAACTGCTTCTGGCAGTGGATTAAGCTATCAATGGCAGTTGAATAATGCTGATTTGACTGACGGGGGTAATATCTCAGGTGCTACGACAAATACCTTGATATTAACAGGCGTTACCAATACCGATGTAGGAAGCTACCATTGCATTGTCAGTGGAACTTGCGGTACAGCATCCGGCAATCCTGCTACGCTGACTGTATTTGATAACACCCTCATTACATCTCAACCTGCTGGAGCCACGCTCTGTGAAGGCAATGCCCATACCTTTAATGTGATTGCAGAAGGGGATAACCTTTCCTATACCTGGAAAAAAGGGAGCACTACGCTCAGCGATGGAGGCAACATTAGCGGGGCCACTACGGCCAGCCTGACCATCGATAACCTGTCTTTCGCCGATGCCGGTTCGTATTATTGCCTTGTTACAGGAGCTTGTGGATCAGAAAACAGCAATGTTGCTGTCCTTGACGTTCAAAAAGCAACTCAAGTGACATTCCATCCTGCTGACATCAATGCGTGTGAAAATGACAATGTATCCTTTTCTGTTGTGGCGGATGGTGACAACATCACCTATCAATGGCAAAAAGATGGCGCAGATATCTCGGATAATGCTTCCATCAGTGGTTCAGCCACAAATCAATTATCGCTTTCCGGTATTACAGAGTCGGATGGTGGAACTTACCGCTGTGTGGTAAACGGCACATGTGGCACGGACATAGGCCAATCTACCACACTTTCGGTCTATGATGATCCGGTGATCACCAGCCAACCCGCGGGAACCATTGTCTGTGAAAACAGTCCGGTTTCCCTGAGCATCTCAGCTACAGGTACTGATTTACAGTATCAGTGGATGAAAAACGGATCACCGCTAACGGATAATGCAACCCTATCGGGCAGTTCAACGGATGTACTAACAATTTCGAATACAAATGGTACTGATGCCGGCATCTATACCTGTTTGGTAAGCGGCCATTGTTCATCCATAAACAGCGATCCGGCAACTGTTGAAGTGGAAGCTCAAACACAAATTACCAACCAGCCCGATGACTTTCAGGGCTGTGAAGGTGAAACTGTAAGTCTTGTTACCAATGCAACAGGTACCAACCTTAGTTACCAGTGGCAAAAAGATGGTGTAGCCCTTTCAGATGGAGGTACCATATCAGGCGCCAACAGCAACAACCTGAAAATTGAGAACCTGATCACTAATGATGCCGGAGCGTATCGCTGTGTGGTTACAGGTAACTGCGGCATTGAAAACAGCAACCCGGCTCAGGTAATCGTGTATGAAAATACCTCAATAACCCAGCAACCCCTTGCTGAAACAGTCTGTGAAGGAGAGATGGTAAGTTTAAGTGTTCAGGCTGCCGGAAACAGCATTCAATATACCTGGCTGAAAGATGGAATTGCAATTCAGGATACCGGCAGTTTTGAAGGTGCCGGTGAAAATGTGTTAAATATTTCAGAGGCAGAGCTTACCTATGCCGGATTGTATACCGTTGAACTGGAAGGGACTTGCGGATCAGAAACCAGCACCTCAGTGCCGGTTACGATTAACAAACAAACCAGGATAACTCAACAACCTGTCAATAAAAATACGTGCGAAGGGGAGTTTGCTGTATTCTTAGTCAGTGCTGATGGCGATAACCTCACGTATCAGTGGCAAAAGGATGGTGTTCCGTTAAGTGATGGAGGCACCATTAGCGGTACTCAAACCAGCTCCCTGACCATTAATAATCTTACCACAGGCGATGATGGCGACTATCGATGCGTCGTTTCCGGGTCCTGTGGACCGGTGAATTCAAATGCGGCCTCCCTTACTGTAGGCAGTTATCCGGGAGCAGCCGGACCCATCAGCGGTATTGCAGAAGTTTGCCAGGGACAGCAGGGTGTGCTTTACGAGATTGACGCCATTGCCAATGCCGACCATTATATCTGGAATTTACCTACAGGCATGACCATATCTTCAGGCGACAGCACCCGGGCCATTGAAACTGACTTTGCTATTGGCGAATCAGGTGGTAACATCACCGTAACAGCTGTCAATGGCTGTGGAACAGGGGCGGCTTCACCTGTGCTTTCAGTTACAGCGCATGAAATACCTCATGTAAGTGCCGGGGCAGACCAAAACCTGTGTACTAATAGCACCGTACTGGATGCTGCTGACCCGGGCATTGCCAATGGCATGTGGAGTGTGCTTAACGGACCTGCCGTCATCGCAGATCCTGCAGCCTATAACTCCACAATCACAAACCTGCGAAAAGGGAATAATGATCTGGTTTGGACTGTAACGCAAAGCGGATGTTCAAACTCCGATACCATTACAATCTATAACAATACCGTTGACGCCTATGCCGGGGTGGATGTTACCCTTTGCTCAGACAGCATTCAACTCGAAGCCAATGCCATCCCTGATGCTGCATCCGGCTACTGGAATGTACTCTCCGGTGCAGCATCTTTTGCCGATGCAACCAATCCGGAAACCATGGCATCAGGCTTCGCTCCGGGATTAAACCTGTTAACATGGAACCTGTCAAAAGCAGGATGCCAGGATGGGGATACAGTCATTATCGATAACCAGACTCCTACACAGGCTTATGCTGGTATTAACCAGTTGCTTTGTACTGATTCATCCATGCTCCAGGCCAATGAGCCTCTTGTGGGTACCGGTTCGTGGAGTGTGATGAAAGGTTCGGTTACGATTGCCGATCCTGCTGATTATAATTCAACAATAAGTAACATCCAGAAAGGTGATAACATTTTGCGATGGACGATTACAAACGGCATCTGCCAGTCCGTGGATGAGGTAACCATCACCAATAACAAGCTGGATGTGGAAGCCGGGGAGGATCAGGTCATCTGCGATCGCACCACCACGCTGGATGCAACAGCACCGATAAGTGGTGTTGGCACATGGTCTGTTGTGGATGGCTCAGCCGTATTCCTTAACACAAACCAGGCCGATACGAAAGTAACCAGCCTGGCAAAAGGCAAAAATGTATTGCGCTGGCTGATTGAAAAAGATGGTTGCCTGAGCAGCGATACCGTGCGCATCTATAATAACTCACCAAGCACGGCTGTAGCCGGTCCGGACCAAACGGTGACCAGCAATTCTGCTACTTTGCAGGCTGAAAAACCAACCGTAGGCACCGGACAATGGGTTGTGCTTAGTGGTGCAGGAACCTTTGAAGATGAAAATAAATTCAACACCAATGTGACTAACCTGGGACTGGGTGAGAATACGTTCCGTTGGATTACTACGAATAATTCCTGCTCGTCCTCGGATGATGTGGTAATTACTTATTTTGTTGCCACTGTGACGGATGCAGGACCTGACCAGGTGCTTTGCGACGATGAGACCCAGCTTGATGCCAGCGAACCTTTGTTTGGTTTTGGTGAATGGTCGATTGTCAAAGGCTCTGCCAATTTCTCCAACAATGCCGATCCAAAAGCTTTTGTTACCAACCTGGGTAAAGGGGAGAATATCCTGCGATGGACCATCTGGGAAAACGGGTATTCATCGGATGAGGTCATTATAACAAACAACATACCTTCTGAGGCTAATGCGGGCGTCGATCGCGTTATTTGTGTCGACAGCCTCTACCTGGCAGGCAATGAACCGGTAATTGGCCAGGGTACCTGGTCGGTTGTGGGTGGCTCGGCCGATTTTGCCGACAGCTCAGCGTATAACACCCTTGCTGCAAACCTGGCACAAGGAGTGAACAAGTTTCAATGGACAATTGCAAACCAGGGGTGTGAAACCAATGATGTGGTTATGGTTATTAATGACAGGCCAACGACGGCATACGCAGGTAATGATCAGATTGTTTGTGCAGATAGTACACAGCTTACACCAAACACACCAACCATTGGTAAGGGTGAATGGAGTGTATTGAGTGGTTCAGGCATTTTTAAAGAAAACAAAGTATATTCCCTGGCCTCTGGCGACAACACCTTGCGGTGGTCAGTTATCAATAACAGTTGTATTTCGACAGATGAGGTGGTGATTACAAATGATAAGCCCACTAAAGCAAATGCCGGGGCCGACAAAACCATCTGCGTTGATTCCATTACACTGGCTGCTAATAAGCCGGTAATAGGAACAGGACAGTGGACCGTACTCAATGGATCAGCAGATTTCGATGATGTTACCAACCCGAATGCTAAGCTGACCAATATCGGAACAGGTACTAATGTATTCCGGTGGGCTGTCACCAATAATGGCTGTACCTCCTTTGATGAAGTGGTGATTAAAAATATGTATGAAGAAGCGTTGGCAGGAACCGATCAGGAATTGTGCAGCAACACCACCATCCTTGATGCCAACAATCCATCCGTTGGTAATGGCTACTGGTCAGTTGTTGGTGGTTCCGGGAAAGCTAATTTTGAAAATCCGAACCAGCCCGACACCCGGGTAACCGGACTTGATTTTGGCACCAACAGGCTTCAATGGACCATCCAGAGCGATATATGTAAATCGGTTTCCGAGGTGGTCATCATCAACAACATGTCGAACCAGGCTTATGCCGGCCCTGATCAGTCGCTATGCGGAACAACAGCCACCCTGGATGCCAATCCTGCAGAGATAGGCACTGGAGAATGGAGCATCCTAAGCGGTTCGGCAACCTTCTCAGACAATACAGCCCCGGATCCAATCATTGAAGGATTGAGCTTTGGGGCCAATACCCTGCGTTGGACAATCAACCATGAAGGCTGCCTGAGCCAGGATGATGTGGTTGTGTTTAACAATTCAGTAACTGTGAGCAAGGCAGGTGAAGATCAGAGGTTATGCGTGGATTCGACCGTACTGAACGGGAATCCTCCGGTCTATGGTCAGGGAGAATGGATGATTGTAAAAGGTTCAGCCTTGTTTGAAGATCAAACAAAATACAACACCAAAATCAGCAAACTCTCCAGGGGCGAAAACATTCTGCGATGGAAGATATCCAACACCCAGTGCGAATCCAGCAGTGAGGTCACCATTATTAACAATACACCCACCCAGGCAGTGGCTGGTTCTGACCAGGAACTCTGCGAAGATGAGGCCATGCTACATGCCAATACCCCGGTAATTGGATCAGGTACATGGACCCTGATTAGTGGAGGAGGCGAAATAACTGAGTTGGATGCGTCAAGCACACCCGTTACAAGCCTTAATCCGGGGCCGAATAAATTCCGGTGGACTGTAAACCATGAGGGCTGTACAACCTTTGATGAGGTTACCCTGCAAAACAATTTACCATTCGAGGCCGATGCAGGTACGGATTTGACGGTGTGCGGTACCACTGCAAATCTGTTTGCCAATGAACCGGGAGAAGCTCATGGTTCATGGTCGGTTATCAGTGGGAAGGCTTCCTTTGTTGATTCAGCATCATTCAATACCGGCGTACAAAACCTTGGATTTGGTGAAAACACCCTGCAATGGAAACTTACGTTTGGAGAATGCACTTCCTCAGATGTGGTGGTGATAACGAACAACAAAACCGAAGTCAACGCCGGAATCGACCAGGTGGTAAATAAAGAAAAAACAATGCTTACAGCCAGTAATCCTGCCGCAGGTACCGGTAGCTGGTCGGTAGTAGGAGGAAGCGGAGATTTTACACATCCAACAAGCTCAATCACTGAGGTAAATAATATCAGCGGTGGCATTAATACTTACCGGTGGACAGTGGATGTAGAGGGATGCCGGGCCTGGGATGACGTTGCGGTAACCTATCAGGTGCCCCCGGCAGCCAGCTTTGTAGCCGACAGGTATGAAGGGTGTCCACCCCTGAATGTGTATTTTGTGAATAATTCCCTGAGCAACCTGCCGTTTGAGTGGAAGTTCGGTGATGGCTCTGTTTCTGATCAGATTTCGGTGCAACACACCTTTCATGACCCGGGCAAACATCAGGTTTCATTAACGGTGTATGGCGACAAGGGTGAAGTAATCACTAAAGATACTACCATTACCGTATTTGAAAAGCCGGAAGCTGCCTTTGATATCGTGGCCAGGGAAGTATTTATTCCTGAGCAGGAAGCCATTTTTATTAATACGTCCAGCCATAGCATCTCCTATTTATGGGATTTCGGCGATGGTAACTCAAGCAGTGAGACCGATCCCTACCATTATTACGAAGAAGAAGGAAACTATGATGTGTCCCTCATTGCCTGGTCAGACAAGAATTGTACGGACACCCTGCTCATCAGTCAGGCTGTAACAGTTACCGAAACAGGGGGTATGCAATTCCCCAATGCATTCACACCATCTGCAGGAGGCCCCGGCAGTGGGGAATACAATGCTGCCGATTACAGCAATGATGTGTTTCACCCTTACGGGGAAGGCGTGGATGAATACAAACTGGAGATATTTAATAAATGGGGTGTGTTGCTGTTTGAAAGCAATGACATCAATATTGGCTGGAATGGCTATTACAGAGACAGCCTGGTAGAAGAAGGCGTTTATGTATGGAAGGTGTCCGGACGGTATAACAATGGAAAAGCATTTACCAACGTGGGAACAGTGACGGTTATCCATTAAAAATCCAAAAAGATTTATGTTTAAAAGAATATTATATATCACAATTATAATGCTGAGCACCGGATATTCATTGCATGCTCAGGATCCGCATTTTTCGCAGTTTTTTTCATCGCCACTTTATTTGAGTCCTTCCCTGGCAGGTACCTCTAATGGTACCAGGCTCATCACTAATTACCGGAATCAGTGGCCGGCCATTGCTAATTCCTATGTGAATTACGCATTTTCTGCTGATCATTTCCTGACAAACTATAACAGCGGCATTGGTTTGCTGGTATTACAAAGCAACGAAGGAGGTGTTTTTAATAAGACTGATATTGGAGCAAACTACACGTACAATATTAAGATTAATCCGTTGTGGAGCATTAATCCGGGATTGCGATTCTCATACAGCAATGCTACTCTTGATTGGAATGCCCTGGAGTTTGGCGACCAGATTTACCGGGGCTCGTCAACCTCTGTTGAACTCAGGCGCGGTGATGCATTCAATTATTTTGATTTTACCACTTCCATCCTGGTCTATTCAAAGAATGTCTGGTTTGGCGTTACGGCAGACCACCTGCTGAATATTAACAGTCAGTTGAGTGAAGAAAGGGGCTACCCACCCTTGAAATACACGGTATATGGGGGGACCAAATTCATCCAAAACAGCCGAAACATCCTTACGGCCGATAAGTCGTACACCGTAGCTTTTTTATTTAAACAACAAAGCAATGTTCAACAACTGGATATCGGCACTTACCATGAACGGGAATTTTTCCGCCTGGGGTTATGGCTCAGGGGTTCCCGCAATTTTCAGAATGAGGTAGGCCTGGATGCCATAACTTTCCTGACCGGATTTAATTACAACCAGCTGAAGTTTAACTACAGCTATGATATTTCTGCGGCGCGACTGATGACCCTTACCGGCGGTGCCCATGAAATCTCAATGATGTATGTCCTATCATGGGACGGCTATCAGAAAAAGTCGAAACGACGGATGGTTCCGTGTCCGGAGTTTTAGTAAGAGGTGATAGCTGGAAGGCGGAAGCTCGAAGGAAGCAGATTGGATAGAGCATAAAGAATACTGAATAAAGCATTTAGCTTTAAGGCGGAAGGGTGAAGCTCGAAGTTGGAAGGGCAAAGAAATTTTGGAGTGGTGATCAGGAAAAGCCCTGAAAGGGGGGTAAGGTAAAAGCCCAGGGCAAAGTAAATAAAGCCGCAGGCTTTGAACGACGCCCTGGGTTATGAATCGTGAGTACTAATCCGTCGCGATGTATCGCTCACGAGGATTTATAGGCAACCTGCCGACGGAATAAATTTCTGTTTCGACTGGAAATCTAGCGGGGGGTCATTTACCTAAAACATATTCTCAAAAACCTTTAGTAGCTAGATCATTCACTTAGCAGCATGTTTCCTCATAACAATTCAGGTTCCGAACACTAAAAGGTATGCATTTAAAGAAGGAAAACTGAAAGCCCGCGCCTCAGCAGAGGAAAAACAACTGCTTGATACCACGCGCGACAGGTTTATTTCCGGTTTTGTAATGGCTGTACGTGCCGAACAACAATTTCCTCATGAAGAAGGAGATGAAGCCACCAGACAGGCCCTGAAGGCGCTTTCAAAAATTGTGTTGCAACAAGGCACCAGCATCAATCGCCTGCCCCTGAATGAAGAATTGGCAGCTGTTGACAATATGCTGACTGAAGTGAAAAAAGCAAACCTTGCGCCTCTTGAAAATACAGGCTTACCACAATGGATACCTCATATTGAAAATGCCAATGAATCATTTAAGCAAGAGGCCAATGAGTATGTATCGGAAACGGTTGAAGCTGCCGAGATTGAAGCTGC
>CAZZBU010000012.1:0-29155 GCA_964652315.1 uncultured Bacteroidales bacterium | reverse complement strand
GTGTTTTTGGAAAGTGCATGATTTTTTTGCTGATTTTAAGGGGGTTTCAGATATTACAAGTTGGTTATCCCACCCCTTTGGGGCTTAACTACAGTTCTTTGTTTATTCTCTTTCATAGGGTTGCCCCTAATTTAATTATTACACCCCCATTGGGGCTTTGAAACTGTGCGTTTAAATTTTCCTAATTCTGATTTTATTGATTGTAATTGTTATGAAATAATGTTCTGATATGGTATTTGTCCTTTAGAATGTGGTCAACTATTTTTTGATCAACATTTTCATCAATTATTATCATGCTGATTCTAGGATTTCTTCATTGGCAATCATATCTGCTACATATTCAAGTGCCGCATAAATTTGTTCTTTATTTAAATGTGGATAACTCTTTAAAAGTGATTCAATATCATGTCCTTCTGATAGTTTTCTAATAATTAGTTCAACAGTTATTCTTGTCCCTTTTATTATTGGTTTACCCAGCATGATATTAGGATTTCTTTCTATATATTTTTTATAACCATTCACCGCTCACTCCTGTTTACCGCCCACCGCTTACCGCCCACCGCCCACTGCTTACTGCTTACTGCCTACTGCTTACCGTTTACCGTTTACTGCTTACTGCTTACCTCCCACCGCTACCCCTCGCCATCCTGTCACCTTTCCACCCAAACGTTACGTCAAAATGACATGGATTTGATTAAAAAATAGTCTGGTTTATTATTTGTGGCCTTTTAGTTGAAATTTGAGTAACACGAATAAAACCGGTTGTGTATGTTACGGAATTACTTAACATCCATCGTATTTATTCTACTCCTGTTGGGAATGGCAACAAGTTCCTGTAGCACCATCTTTCAATCATCAGGGGCATCCCGGGCCGATAAACGGGCCATTGAAAAACGCAAAAAACCAAAGGTTATCCAGTTGGATCCGTTGGAGTGCCCTTGGGATAAAACATATAGAATAAAGAATGCCCCTGACAGAAAGGAATATGGCCGTGATTATGCGAAAAAGCAAAATAAAAAATTATGACCAGCTTTGAATTAAACAGACAAAAAAGACATGAATTACAAAGATTATTATAAAACATTAGGGGTATCAAAAAATGCCAGCCAGGACGAAATAAAAAAAGCTTACCGGAAGCTGGCTGTGAAATACCATCCGGATAAAAACCCGGACAACAAGGAGGCTGAGGCTCGCTTCAAAGAGGTAAGTGAAGCCTATGAGGTATTGCGCGACCCGGAAAAACGAAAAAAATACGATAAACTGGGCGCCAATTGGAGGCAATATGAAAATGCCGGGGCCGGTGGATTTGATTTTTCACAGTTTGGTGGCGGTCGGCCCGGTGGTGGTTCCTATCATTTCGAAGGTGATTTAGGCGACATGTTCGGAGGCAGTGGCGCCGGCGGGGGCTTTTCTGACTTTTTTAATGCCTTTTTTGGTGGTTTTGGGGGAGGCCCATCCAGCTTTGACAGCCAGACAGGATTTGACAGCTCATCAGGGTTTGGGCGGGGCCGTGGTTTTAAAGGACAGGATTACCAGGCCGACCTGGCACTTACTGTTCAGGAGGCATACGCAGGCGCCACCCGTGTGCTGAACGCTGATTCACGCAAACTCCGGATCAACATCAAGCCCGGCGCTTATACCGGCCAGGAACTGCGCATCAAAGGAAAGGGCGGAAGAGGGGCCAAGGGTGGCCCGGATGGTGACATCATCATAAAAATTCAGGTACAGGGTGATGACAACCTGCAGGTAAAAGGTAAAGATATCATTCAAAAGGTGAATATCGACCTCTATACCGCTGTCCTTGGAGGCAAGATTGAGGTAAATACCCCGGCAGGAAAAATTAATGTACCTGTGCCTAAAGGGGCGCAAAACGGACGCAAACTCCGGATTAAGGGCAAAGGCATGCCGGAATATGGAAAAACGACTGCTGCCGGTGATTTATATATACAGCTTCATGTGGTAATCCCGAAAAATATCAGCGGGGAAGAAGAAAAACTCTTTAAAAAACTACGCAGCATGAAAAACAATCACGCTTACAGTTATAACTAATAAGCTTTTTAAGCAGTCAACGGTAACTGAGAATGGAACCTGCACCTCAGCTTAAAATATAAGACCGATTATATTGTTATATTTATGCCATTAAATTTTAAATATGGAAAACTTAGTTACCTCTCATCTTAAGATGGGAATTATTGCCGGCGGACAGTTGGCCAAAATGCTAATTCAGGAAGCCAACAAATGGGATATCATTACCTGTGTGTTGGATAACGATCCGCAATGCCCGGCCAGCCGAATCGCTTCCTTCTTCTTCCAGGGAGATAACACGGATTTTGATGCGGTATATAACTTCGGAAAGGACCTGAATATCCTTACCTATGAAATGGAAAACATCAATATTGATGCCCTTCAGAAGTTAAAAAAAGAAGGTTTACGAATAGTGCCCGATCCTGATATTCTTGAGTTGATACAGGATAAAGGGTTGCAAAAAGAATTTTATCAGAACCATAAAATACCCACTGCCGAATTCCGGTTGTTTCCGGATACTGAATCCGTAAAAAAGGCCATTGACGCGGGTGAATTAAACTTTCCTTTTGTGCAGAAACTACGAAAAGGAGGCTATGATGGCAGGGGTGTTGCTGTCATTGAACATGAAAATGATGCGTTGCTTGAAGGCCCCTCTGTAATTGAGCAAAAGATAGCTATAGATAAAGAAGTAGCAGTTATTGTGGCACGTAATGCCAAGGGTGAAGTGCGGAGTTTTCCGGCTGTGGAGATGGTATTCGATAAAAAGGCAAACCTGGTGGAACGGTTGATATGTCCTTCGAACCTTTCGACACTACTTGAGGATGAGGCACAATTCCTTGCAAAAAAGATCATTGAATCCCTTAATATGGAAGGTTTGCTTGCTGTGGAGTTTTTCACCGACAAAGCCGGAAACCTGATAGTAAATGAAGTAGCACCACGGCCGCATAACAGCGGTCACCATACCATTGAAAGCGTGATTACCTCTCAGTATGAACAGCATCTGAGGGCAATTCTCAACCTTCCTTTGGGAAGCACATACCTGAAAATGCCTGCTGTGATGATAAACCTGCTGGGCCATCCGGATTATGAAGGACCGGTTAAATATGAAGGATTAACTGAAAGCATGGCTATTGAAGGTGTTAAAGTTCATGTTTACGGTAAAAAGGAAACCCGGCCTATGCGGAAAATGGGGCATGCTACCATTTTGGCAGAAACTGTGGAAGAAGCCGTTAAAAAAGCTGAAAAAGTTAAAAACCTGATACAAGTAAAATCATGAAAAAATTAGTTGGAATCATCATGGGTTCGGATTCGGACCTGCATGTGATGAAAGATGCTGCTGAAATGCTTAAGCAATTTGATATCCCTTATGAGCTGGATGTTGTTTCAGCACACCGGACCCCGGAAAAGCTTTTTGAATATGCATCCAAAGCCCATGAGCGGGGCATTGAAGTGATAATTGCCGGTGCCGGGGGAGCGGCCCACCTGCCTGGCATGGTTGCTGCCATTTCGCCCCTTCCTGTAATCGGTGTCCCGGTCAAATCTTCCAATTCTATTGATGGCTGGGACTCTGTATTATCTATCCTTCAGATGCCTGGGGGGGTACCTGTTGCCACGGTTGCATTAAACGGGGCTAAAAATGCCGGTATCCTGGCAGCTCAAATTGTTTCGGTCCAGAATTCTTCTGTACGTGAAAAAATCATCGCCTATAAAAAACAGTTGCGGGATTTAGTCCATAAAAAAGCTGAAAACCTGCCCAAAGATTAATTTCCCGTCTGCCCTATCATTCAGATGAATTTTTTCCTTTATGAACAGGTAAGGGAATGAACATATTGCCGGAAAATCTTTTTGAATAAAAAGGAATGAAAATATTGTGCTTTCATTCTCCGGTATAAACCGATTTTAAAACCTTCAAAAAATGGCAGAAGAAAACAACATTCAAAATCCAGGCCTGGTCCTGGTGAGTGATATATACCCTGATAACTTAATTGTACTTCCATTGGAAAACAGACCGGTCTTTCCCGGTTTGGCCATCCCTATGATGTTTGCTTCAAAAGAAATAGTGAGGCGTGTGGAATATGCCCTGGAGAAGGAAAAAGGGTTCATAGGGGTATCTCTTATCAAGGAAGATAACGATGGAAATCTCGTGGATGCCAACCTGTATAAAACCGGTACGCTAATCAAGATCATCAAAGTGTTAAACAAAGATGATAATTTCATTCACATTTTTGCACAGGCTGTTACACGGTTTCATTTTATAAGAGAAACGACAAAAAATGATATCCCGCACTGGCAGGTCAATTATGAGTATGAAGAGGGGACACCCGCAAATGAGGAAATAAAGGCATTTACCATGGCGGTGATAAATTCTGTGAAGGAATTAATAAAAATCAACCCCATGTTCCAGGAGCAGATGCGGCTGGCATTGAACCAGGTTGGCCTTGAAAAACCCGGCTTGTTAATGGATTTGGTGGCCTCCTTTCTGTCGGCTGATGGAATAAAAATGCAGGGCGTGCTCGAAGCTGTGGATTTGTTTGATCGCAGTGAAAAACTGCTTATTCTGTTAAGGGAGGAGATAGAGCTCAGCAAAGTGCAGAAAGATATTCAAAAACAAATCGAACAAAAAATTTCCCAAAACCAACGGGAATTTTTCCTACGTGAACAGCTAAAAGTCATAAAAAAAGAACTTGGACTTGAAAAAGATGCCAAAACCACTGAGGTGGAATCCATTAAAAAGAAGCTAAAATCACTCAGGCTGTCACCTGAAGCTAAAAAAGTGGTTGATGAGGAGCTTAACAAACTCAATACCCTTGAAACCGGCTCGGCAGAATTTAATGTTACGCGCACTTACCTGAATTGGATTACTGATTTGCCCTGGGGCATTTATTCAGATGATAATAAAAACCTGAAAGCTGCCCGCGAAATTCTTGACAAAGAACATTACGGGCTGGATGATGTGAAACAACGGATTCTGGAATTTATCAGTACAGTTGTTAAAAGAGGAAAAGTTTCCGGATCGATCATCTGTCTTGTAGGTCCTCCCGGCGTTGGAAAAACATCTGTTGGAAAATCCATTGCCGATGCCATGGGACGTAAGTTTTACCGTTTTTCTATTGGCGGCATGCGCGATGAGGCTGAAATAAAAGGTCACCGGCGGACATACATCGGTGCAATGCCGGGCAAGCTTATTCAAAGCCTCAAACGGACCGGCGTAGCTAATCCGGTGATTATGCTTGATGAGATCGATAAGATTGGTGTCAGCTACCAGGGTGATCCTGCTGCGGCCCTGCTTGAAGTCCTTGATCCGGAACAAAATGTGGAATTTCTTGATCACTATCTGGATGTACGGTTCGATTTATCCAACATCCTTTTTGTTACCACTGCCAATCAGTTGGACACTATTCCGCGCCCACTGCGTGACCGCATGGAAATTATAAAACTCTCAGGCTACATCATGGAAGAAAAAGTGGAAATTGCCAAGCGGTACCTTATTCCTAAACAACGGAGAGAACACGGGCTAAAGGCCAGCGAAGTGAACATTACTGATGCCGCCCTGAAAAAAATAATTGATGGTTATGCCCGTGAAGCAGGGATGCGTGGGCTTGAAAACCAGATAAAAAAGATTATGCGTAAGGTGAACCTGAAGCAGGCTGAAAGTGATGAGGACAGGATAAGTGTTACTCCCAAAAAACTGGTGGAATATCTTGGTCAACCTGTATTCACCACCGAAGAAATTTACAAAAAATTGCGTCCCGGAGTTACTTTGGGGCTGGCCTGGACAGCTCTGGGAGGAGCAACCCTGTACATCGAAGCCACAGCCAATAAAGCCCGCAATACCGGGTTCAAACAAACCGGTCAACTGGGCCATGTCATGCAGGAGTCCTCAGAAATTGCTTATTCCCTGGTGCGTTCGCTGCTTTCCACAAATGAGGGGCTGAAAGAATTTTTCAACCAGCATTTTATACACCTTCATGTACCTGCCGGGGCAACACCAAAAGACGGGCCTTCAGCAGGCATTACCATGGCCCTGGCCCTTTACAGCCTGGCTACCAATACCTCAGTAAAAAAAGGATTGGCTATGACCGGTGAAGTAACCCTAACCGGCAAGGTACTGCCCATAGGTGGCGTACGCGAAAAGACCATCGCTGCCCGGAGGGTAAAAGTGTTTGAGCTTATCTTTCCGGCAGAAAATAAAAAAGATTTTGATGAATTGCCCGATTATATTAAAGAGGGCGTAACGGCTCATTTTGTTAGTTATTTTGATGAGGTATTGAAGATTGCTTTTTAGGTTGAAGGCTGGCGTAAGGAGTAAACAGGAGGCAGTTGACAGAGGGGGTAAGCGGTATGCAGTAAGCGGTGAAATGTGAAGCGGTGGGCAGTGAGCAGCAATCAGTGTGCGGTGACGGTGCTTTTGGCTGTCACTTTCTTGCTTTAGGTTTATTTTCAATCCACTTCACAACGCAGTAAAAAAAATGTTGATTTTTTACACAGGTGCCAGGTTGAAGAAAAATTTTATTTTTTAACCAGAGCAACTGTAAACACAAAAATTGACGGGTAGCGGTTTATTGAAACTACATGCTGGCATGATATTTTAATAGTTCTTAATGTAACTAAAAATATCATCATGGATACAGCAAAAAATACACTCAGTCAGATCCAGGAGATCCTGGGAAAAGAAAATCAGGAATTATTGGAATATACGTCAAAAACCCTTTCAAAAGAAAAATTTTACAAGCCGGGGCCATCCCATGTGGATGATGTTTTTATCAACAGCGACAGAAATCCACAAGTACTGAAGAGCCTTAGCTGGCTTTATAACCACGGTCGGCTTGGGGGGACCGGCTATTTGTCAATCCTGCCTGTGGACCAGGGCATTGAGCATACTGCCGGTAGCTCCTTTTCACCTAATCCCGAATATTTCGATCCTGAAAACATCATTAAACTGGCTATAGAAGGAGGTTGCAATGGGGTTGCTTCAACATTTGGCGGCCTGGCCCTGCATGCCCGTAAATATGCCCATAAGATTCCTTTTATTGTAAAGATTAACCACAATGAGTTAATGACTTTTCCCAACACTTATGATCAGATACAGTTTGGCTCAGTGGAAGATGCCTGGAATTTGGGGGCAACAGCAATTGGAGCTACCATTTATTTTGGTTCGGATGAATCAGACCGGCAGATAGTTGAAATTGCTGAAGCTTTTGAGGTTGCCCATGATCTTGGCATGGCTACCATTTTGTGGTGTTATACCCGGAATGAGGCTTTTAAAACCAAGGATGGGGATTACCATACAGCAGCCGACCTTACAGGGCAGGCTAACCATCTTGGTGTGACCATTAAAGCCGATTTAATCAAACAGAAACTGCCCAACCTCAATGGTGGTTTCAAGGCCCTTAATTTTGGTAAAACCCATCCGGATATGTATGAAAAACTATCATCAAAGCATCCCATTGATATGTGCCGCTATCAGGTCATAAATTGTTATATGGGTAAAATCGGGTTGATTAATTCCGGTGGTGCTTCCGGCGGGGAATCTGATTTCCAGGAAGCCGTAAAAACAGCCGTGATAAACAAACGTGCAGGAGGATCAGGACTTATCTCCGGAAGAAAAGCGTTTCAACGGCCAATGGAAAAAGGAGTTCAACTATTAAATCTGATTCAGGATGTGTACCTTACCAAAGAAATTGATTTAGCTTAGAACCACCTTGTTTTCTGGGTCAAGGTTGAAAATGAGCTGAAAGCCTCTTAAAGCAGGTGAAATTACAAAACACTAAAGACAGATGACCATTTGTTATCTGTTATCAACCTTCTCCGGATATAAATCATGCTCCTGTAGCCGTTGCCAGGCCATGGATTCATATTTTGTGTCAGGTTTACCATAGTTGCAATAGGGATCAATGCTTAACCCGCCACGGGGTAAAAATTTACCCCAGACTTCAATGTATTTTGGTTCCATGAGGTTGATCAGGTCTTTCATGATGATGTTCATGCAGTCCTCATGAAAGGCTCCATGGTCCCTGAAGCTGAAAAGATAAAGCTTCAGGCTTTTACTTTCCACCAGCTTCTTATCCGGAATATAACTTATGTAAATGGTGGCGAAGTCGGGTTGACCGGTAATAGGGCAGAGGCTGGTGAATTCCGGACAGTTGAATTTTACGAAATAGTCGTTTTCCGGATGTTTGTTATCAAAAGCTTCAAGCACATCTGCGGTGTAATTGAATTTATATTCCGTATCTTTTCCAAGTTTTTTAAGCCCGCTCATGATTTTTTTGTTTTAAATATTTTTGCAATCCGTTGTTTCGTAACTCACAGGCAGGGCATTGGCCACATCCGCTGCCTTTAATACCATTGTAGCAGGTAACAGTCTCATTTTTTATGATATCTAATACGCCCATTTCATCAGCCAGTTGCCAGATTTCTGATTTGTCTTTCCACATCAATGGGGTTTGGATGGTAAACTCAAAATCCATAGAGAGGTTCAGGGTATGGTTTATCGATTTAATAAATTCATCGCGGCAATCGGGATATCCGCTGTAATCGGCCTGTCCAACACCGGTTACCAGATGTTGGATATTCAACGCTTTAGCCCGGACTGCGGCGTAAGTCAGAAACAACATATTCCGGCCTTCAACAAGTGTATTTGGCGGGCGCCCTTCAGGCTTTTTTCGTTCAACTACTGCGGCATGGTTCGTCAGGGCATTCTCAGTAAGTTGGCCTAATAAATCTATCGAATACACTGAAAGATGAACGCCGGTTTTTTCAGCAATGGAAACGGCAGCTTTCAGTTCCATGCTGTGTCGCTGGCCGTAATTGAATGCCATGGCAAAAACAGCATTAAAATTTTGTTTTGCCCAAAACAGACAGGTTGTTGAATCCTGGCCACCGGATAATAATACCAATGCTTTTTCGCCCAGCATACTATATCTGATTTAAACGGAACGGATTATAGGAGATGCTGTAATCAAAGGTATCCGTGCCTTCGATGGTTTTTATTTTTTTAACCACCATCCAGGTCACAGGCAAAATGGCAACCTCGTACATGGTTTTTATTAATGCCTGGGTTAGGATCATGCCTGCTAAAACACCTGCCGGGAAAACACCTGCGAAAGCAACCGTAATGAAGATTAGCGAATCAACACCTTCTCCCAACAGGGTTGAGACGATTGCCCGAAGCGAAAATCCTTTACCATTGGTAAGGACTTTAAACTTACTCATAACATAGGCATTTAAGAACGAACCAAATAAATAGGCCAGCATGCTTGCTGCTACAATCCGTGGTGTGCTGCCAATAATGGTTTTAAATGCTTCCTGGCTTTCGTAAAAGGGGGCAGGTGCGACCACTATACCCAGGGTGAAAAACAATACGGCCACAACATTTACGCCAAATCCGGCCCAGATGATTAACCGGGCTTTTTGATAGCCCCATACTTCGGCGATAACGTCATTGATGATGTAGGCCAACGGGAAAATCAAAACACCAGCCGGTGCCGACCAGGGGCCAACCATAATGATTTTTGAAGCAAGAATGTTGGAGATTAACAAACAACTGGCAAAAAGAATGCCCGCCAGCATGTACAATACAGAAACTTGTTTTTTCATTCACTTGTTTTTTATACGTGGTTATCAAGAACACGTTATTTTATGCCGCGAAGATATAAAAAGTATTCTATCCTGGTGCTTCAGCCTGGAAATTATTTTTTATGATTATCCTGGTGACACGTCACATTTGATCTTGAGGAACAAAAACCTCTCTAATCCTGGTGTTTGACAAATAGTATACGTCATTTTTTTTGTTGACACTGGTGTCGTGTCAAGACTATCATGTCGCCTAGCCACCCTCAGGGTCATTGACCACTGACGGGGCCTACCCTGACAATGGTTGAAAACCTTGGCAGTGGTTCAACCGCAAAAGTAAAAATGACATGACACTATTATCTACAAGTATTTTTTCTTACGACCGCTGAGGGTGTCTAAAAAGAAAGGGAAGGTTGATGGTGGTGGTGTATTTTACCCAGGGCACCGCTTCATAAGCCAGCGGCTTATTTGTGCCCCGGGCTATTACCTGGCAACCATACAGGGCTTTTATTTTATTGTCGTTTACTTTATTTCTTACCTCTTACAACGCTCATCCTTCACCCTTCAAATGTTCCTTTATTTTCTCCTCAATTCTTCCCGGTTTATAGCCCATCCAGCGATCAACGATGATGCCCTCCGGATTTACAAGCACAAAAGCAGGATAACTGAAAACACCATATTCATTACCAATGCCTGCAGAAGAACCCTGTCCGTCAGAAAGGTTTGTCCAGCGGATACCATCCCTGGCCGTACCTTGTTCCCATAAGCTTTTTTGCGTATCCATGTTCAAACCTATGATATTTACTTTGTTTTGATATTTTTCATGGATATCCTTAAGCTCTTTGGATACTTTCATACAAACCATGCACGTCACGCTCCAGAATTCGAGCAACAGATATGTGCCTGTGAAATCCTTCAGATTATGCTCTTTATCTTCCAGATCATAAAGTGTATTGTCGCTGATCCTATCGCCAACTGCTGGTATTGCCATAGTATTATTTTATTTTGATGGATAGGTGAAGTAAATAAAAACAAATCATATTAAAAAAATGGGTCATCTTTTTTCTATGTATTTGAACCCCTGGCGGCATTTACCCTGCCTGAATTTTAAGCGTAATATTTATCGAAGTTAAAACATATTTTATTTAACCTGGCTCAAAGTGGGATTTCTGCAACAGTTTAAACCAAACAACGTAAATATTCAAAATACCAACATATTGGGATTGTCGTTTAGAATGGTGTAATTATATTTGCCTTGAAAATATAGCAATAGCGGCATTGGGCGGCTTTTTGTTAATTAAAAATTATTTAGAACAAAGTAAAATGAACATGGGTAAAGCTAAATACAGACAATGGAACAGGATTATATCCATGCTGTTGTTGTCCGTTTTTTTGCTTCAGGTGTTTTCCAACGTTGTTTGGCAGCACTCTCATGTTATGTCAGACGGGACAGTTATTACGCATACCCACCCATACAGTAAGTCAGATGATTCAACGCCATTTAAAAATCATCATCATTCGAATATTGAAATTCTTTTCCTTCAATATCTGGAGAGCCTTGTGCCGTTTTTAACTACAGTAATATCTTTGGTTGTTTTTGCATCCACATTTAAATATCATGTCAATCCAATCCTTTCTGAAATATCAATTTTCAGGGTTTTTGCACCTGGACGCTCACCTCCCGTAGTTTAACAGAATTTGAATTCAGATTACAATTTCAATTGCCACATAATTAATTAATATGTGCTGGGGAAAGAATATATTCTTTTGAGCACAAATAGATAGTTCACGATAAAAGAAATTAATAATGCAAAAATTATTCGTATTCGCACTAATCATATTTGTCAATAGTATACCAGGATTTTCACAAAAGATGAAATCCGATGCCAATGTTTTTGGCCATGTGGTTTGTACTAGTTGTGATGAACACTTACCCTTTGCCACCGTCCAGGTAAAAGGTACTACCATAGGAACAACAACCGATGAAACAGGACATTATCAGTTAGTTAATTTACCGGAAGGTACCCATAAACTGGTTGCTACTTATTTAGGCCATAAACCATTGGTAAAAAATGTGATTATAAAAAAGGGGGAGTCCCAAGAAATTAATTTTGAATTGGAAAGGGATGCTTTAGGTCTTGATGAGGTTGTGGTTTCAGCCGATCGTTCGGCGCAAAAAAGAAACGAGGCCCCGGTAATTGTTAACACATTATCCCCAGAGCTTTTTAAAAACTCACAGTCAGTTAATTTAGGTGAAGGGCTTAATTATTTGCCCGGATTGCGACTGGAAAACAACTGCCAGAACTGCGGGTTTACCCAGGTTCGTATGAACGGGTTAGATGGGCCTTATTCTCAGATATTGATTAACAGCCGTCCCATTTTCAGTGGGCTTGCCGGAGTATATGGGCTTGAACTGATTCCTGCCAACATGATTGAAAGAGTAGAAGTTGTGCGGGGTGGGGGCTCAGCACTTTTTGGGAGCAATGCCATTGCAGGCACCATAAATATTATCCTGAAGGAACCAAGAACCAACTCTTTTGAAGCCGGCACCAATTATGCCTTAACGGGTGTTGGTGTTGATGGTTCAGGCGGTGCCGCTCCCGATTATTCGGTCAATTTCAATACGTCCCTGGTGTCAGACGATCATAAATCGGGCATCTCACTGTATGGTTTTACCCGAGAGCGGGATATGTTCGATGCCAATGGTGATGGATTCTCGGAGTTGTCGCCACTTAAAAACCTGACGTTCGGGGGCAGGGCCTTTCACCGGTTTGGTACACGTGATAAGTTAACCCTGGATTTTTTCGCCATCGATGAAGAACGAAACGGTGGTAATAAACAGGATTATCCCTTGCACGAAAGAGATGTGGCCGAAACTGTTGCACATGATATGAAAGTTGCCGGGCTAACCTACGAGCGGTTCTTCAGGGAATATGACCTTTTATCTGTTTATGCTTCAGGCCAGTTTCTGGTACGTGATTCATATTATGGAGCCGGTAAATCACTAAGTGATTACGGCAGCTCAACTGACAATACCTATCACCTTGGGGCCAATTATAAAACACAGTTTGAAAATGCTTCGATGATTGTAGGTGTTGAAAATACCGGCGACTTCCTTCTTGATAAAAAGCTGGGTTACCGGGATGTGGAAAATCCCATAATCGATTTTACCGATTCCACAGTGCAGTATACCCATACAGAAAACACGGTTGTTTCAGACCAGTCACTCATTACCTCAGGGATATTTACCCAATATGATATGCAGTTGAATAAATTTAAAATATCTGCCGGTGCCCGGTTCGATCATTATGAGGTGAAAGACCTGGCAAAAGAAGGCGAAACAAAATCCGGAGATGTGCTTAGTCCGCGCTTAAGCATCATGTACAATGTGTTGGATGATTTAAAGGCCAGAATTAGCTATTCGCAAGGCTACCGTGCGCCGCAGATCTTTGATGAAGATTTACATATTGAGACTTCCGGTTCACGACAGGTCCTTCATGAAAACGATCCGGATCTAAAACAAGAGACGAGCCACAGTTACATGGCTTCCCTCGATTTGAACAAACTGATTGGAACAGTCTACACCGGTTTTTTGGTTGAAGGATTTTATACCAGACTGGAAGATGCTTTTGCCAATGAATATGGCGAGCCTGATGAGAATGGAACCGTGGTTTATACCCGTGTTAATGCTGAAGGTGGTGCGGTTGTTCAGGGTGTTAACTTGGAACTGAAATTAAAACCCCTGTCGGATTTTCAATTTACTTCGGGATTTACTCTACAAACGAGTGAATATGAGGAACCACAGGAAGACTTTAACGAAAAACGTTTTTTCCGCACCCCGAACCAATACGGTTATTTTGCTGTAGACTGGGATTTCCACGAGGCCATTTGTTTTTCAACAACAGGAAACTACACTGGCAGTATGTTGGTGCCCTATTTTGGAACTGAGAACCCGGGTGGTGAGTTACGGACTTCTGAACGTTTTTTTGACCTGAGTGCAAAACTCAGTTACAAGGTAAAGCTGAACGGTACCTCAGTTGAATTTACCGGAGGCATTAAAAACATCTTTAATTCATACCAAAATGATTTTGACAGTAGCGAATATCGTGATCCGGCCTATGTTTACGGACCCTTATCACCACGCACGGTATATTTCGGCATCCGGTTTGGGAACTTACTCAAATAGTTTGATAGATGGGTTTTAAACATCATGTGCCAGTGTCACCTATGATCTTAAAAGAAAAGAAATTAAAGGGCATACTCAACGGCATACAATGGTATATTCGTCATCCAGGATTCTTCTTTGTAATTTTTTAGTGATAATCGCAAGGCATGGTTTGGGTTAAATTTTTCACAAAAGAAATAAAAGCTCTTAGCCCTTGTATTTGATTCAGCTTTTACTTCAATGGCAATTACCTGTCCATCTTTTTGAACTATAAAATCAACTTCATTCGTGCTTCGTTCGTTTGTCCAATATGTAATTTTATCAATTTTTAATACCTGAAGTTGCTGCATAACAAATTGCTCTGTCAAAGCACCTTTGAATTGGCGAAACAATTCGTTTCCATGTATAATGGTATGGGCAGGTAAATTGCACATGGCGGCCAATAAACCTACATCCACCAAAAATAATTTAAAAACAGATAATTCTTCAAATGCTGTCAAGGGTATTTCAGGTTTTGTAACCCTGCAGTTTTTCATAAGAAGTCCTGCATCGGTCAGCCATTGAATGGCAAGTTCAAAATCTCTGGCCCTTCCCCCTGTTTTTAAGCTACCATACATGAATTTTTTGTTCTCTTTAGCCAGTTGCGCTGGAATATTTTGCCAAACCATCCTTATTCTTGGCACTGTGGTGTTTGGTGCATGTTTTGTAAAGTCAGATTCGTACGTCATAATAATACTTTTCTGTACATTTCTTACTTCATCCCAGTCTCTATTCTGAATAAAATTCGAAACCACCTCAGGCATTCCACCTACATAATAATATGTCTTCAAATATTCGGTGAGCTTGTCCTTAAACGCATTTAAGGTTAACCAATCCCGCCTTTTCAAAGTTTCAATAAGTCTGTGTTCCCCCACTGCGGTTAAAAACTCCGAAAATGATAAAGGATATAAATTTAAAAAATTGACCTTGCCTACGGGAAATGAAGATTTATCTGGCATACTTATACCTAATAAGGAACCAGCGGCAACAACATAATATTCGGGTGCTTTTTCTTGAAAATACTTTAAGGATGTAATTGCTCTTTCTGCTGCCTGGATTTCATCGAGAATAATAAGTGTTTCCGCACTATTAATTTTATCATTTGTGTATATTTCCAACACATTTAATATACGGGGAATATCGAAATCAGTGATGAATAAATCCTTCAATTGCGGAGCATCTTCAAAATTTATATAGATATAGTTTTTGAAATGTTTTTTACCAAACTCTTTTAACAACCATGTTTTTCCTACCTGCCGGGCTCCGCGTAGCAATAATGGCTTTCTGTTTGGTTTTTCTTTCCATTTCACTAACTGACGTAGGGTAAATCTTTCCATTTTTATCGTGATAAAAATGTGTAAATATACATTTTTATCACGATAAAAATAGCGGAACATACATTTTTATCGTGTTATTTTATGAATAGAGCTAAACATTATAAATTATCCCAAGCTGTGTATATAAAAAAACAATTTGGTTATTTTTGCGTTTAATACATGATGAAAAAGATTGCTGCCATATTATTCTCGATGTTTTACCTGCTGGTAACTGCCGGCACGGCTTTTAGCATCCATTATTGCCATGGAATGGTAAAAGACATTGAGGTATTCTCTCACAGCCAGAAATCCTGTTGTGGGCCTCAAGCCTGTTCAACGGATTGCTGTGAGGATGTACTCATATATGTGCAGCTCGATGACGAACAGATTTCGAAACAAAACATCCGGGATCTGATAGAGGAAACGGTTCTCGCCTTAGCTTTTGCAAATTCGTTCAGCCACATTGAAACAGAGCCGGAACAACACGCTGTTCCTGATGACAGGAATGGCCTCCACCTTAAAGCGCCACCCCTTTGGTTACTTAATTGTGCCCTTACTTATTACGGTTAATTTAAATTGTTCATGCTTGCCGTGCCACCATGGCAACCCTGGGAATATTATGTTCAATTTAAATTGATTTATCATGAAGATTACGATTTTATTATCCATGATGCTGTCGTTTATGATGACAGTACAAACTACATACGCACAAAAGGAAAAGAAAAAAGTGGAAACTAAAACATTTGAAGTTTCCGGAGTGTGTGATATGTGTGAAAAGCGCATTGAAAATGCAGCCCTGATAAAAGGGGTGAAATATGCTGAGTGGAATAAAGAAGCACAAAAGCTTAAAGTTATTTACAAAACAAAGCTTACCAATGAAAAAGCCATTCACAAGGCTGTGGCCGAAGCCGGTCACGACACCGAAAAGGTGAAAGCCACCGATGAAAGCTACGAAAAACTGCCTGCCTGCTGTGCCTACAGGGATGGAGTTGAAATACATTAGACATACAAGGATGGCACGTTTAATAGCGATAGTTTTTCTGTTGGTTAACCTGCTCCCTGGCCTTTGGGCACAGCAAAGCAATGGAACTTTGCAGGGTAATGTAACAGAAAAAGATGAGGAAGGTAATATGCAGCCCCTTGTTGGTGCCAATGTCTACTGGATGGGTACAGCCAAAGGTACTGTCACGGATGAAAAAGGGGCTTTTACCCTCAACAGGGTAGCAAAAACTTCCAGCCTGGTGGTCAGCTACATTGGTTATGCCACCGATACCATTGATGTTGGCGGTAAAAACAAGATTAGCATACAGCTCAGTTCCTCTGTGGAATTGGATGAAGCAAAAATTGCTTATCGTCAGAAGTCGACAGAGATTTCCCGGTTGGATCCGCTTAAAACTGAAACCATGGGAGAGAAGGAGTTCATGAAAGCTGCCTGCTGTAACCTATCCGAAAGTTTTGAGACCAATCCCAGTGTGGATGTTTCATTTACTGACGCAATAACTGGCACACGGCAGATACAAATGCTCGGCCTTGCCGGCCCTTACACACAGATTACCAGGGAAAACATGCCTGATGTTCGTGGTTTATCAGCCATATACGGGCTTACCTATATCCCGGGTACATGGGTCGAAAGCCTGCAGCTCAATAAAGGGACCGGTTCGGTTGTTAATGGTTTTGAAAGCATTGCAGGCCAAATAAATACCGAACTCCGAAAACCTGAAACCGCAGAACGAATGTACCTGAACTTATACAGCAACGAGGGTGGCAGGATTGAAGGGAATGCAAATTTTGCGCACCGTTTCAAACAGGACAGATGGTCTACGGGATTGTTGTTGCATGCAAAACATAATTCCCTTAGGTGGGATAAGAACCATGACAGCTTTATGGATCACCCAATCGGGAATCAGTTTATCGGACTTAACCGGTGGAAATATTTTGGTGACGATGGGCTGCGTTTGCATTTCGGGATTAAAGGAACGTATGTTGATAATACCGGAGGCCAGGTTGACTTTAACGCCCCGGATGAAATCCTTGAAGAAAACATCTGGGGAATGAAAATGAAAACCCAGCGGTATGAAGGATGGGCTAAAATAGGTAAAGTATACGAACCCATGCCCTGGAGAAGTATGGCTTTACAGCTTTCCGGTGCTGTTCACCAACACAACAGCAACTTTGGTTTGAATGCTTATGATGCTGCCCAGGAGAGTTTTTATGCCAATTATATTTATCAAAGTATTTTAAGCAATACCAATCACAAGTTTAAAACCGGCGGCAGTTTACAATATGACAATTACCGTGAGGTGCTGAATGATACTGTTTTTAACCATGAAGAAGTGGTGCCGGGCGTATACTTTGAATATACGTTTACCCATCTGGAGAAATTCAGTGCGGTAGCAGGCATTCGAGGTGATTACCACAATCTTTATGGTCCTTTTGTAACACCAAGAATACATCTCCGGTACGCAATAACTGAAAATAGTATATTGCGTGCAAGCGGTGGACGGGGACAGCGCATCGCTACCATAATTGCAGAAAACAGCGGTTTGTTAGCCAGTTCCCGGCAGGTTATTATTCAGGGAGATGGCAGTGACAAGCCTTATGGGCTGAATCCTGAGGTGGCATGGAATTATGGGGTAAACTTCAGCCGGCATTTCCGCCTTGATTATCGTGACGGGGCCATTAGCTTTGATTATTACCGAACTGATTTTGAAAATCAGGTGGTGGTTGACCTTGATCAAAGTCCGCAAACAGCAGTTATTTATAACCTGGATGGAAAATCTTATTCCAGCAGCTTTCAGGCGCAATTGGATTACGAGTTGATTAAGCGTTTGGATATGCGCCTTGCTTACCGCATGTATGATGTGAAAACTACCTACCAGGGTGAGCTTAAGCAAAAACCGTTGGTTGCTACACACCGGGCGTTTGCTAACCTGGCTTATGAAACCTACAATCAATGGAAGTTTGATTATACAGTTAATTGGCAGGGTGAAAAGCGGATTCCTTACACTGGTAGTAATCCAGAAGTATACCAACTACCAGAAAGGGCACCTGCATTTGTGGTTATAAATGCTCAAATCAGTAAGATGTGGAATGAAAACCTGGAAATCTATGCTGGGGCAGAAAACCTGCTGGGGTACAAACAAAAAAATCCGATAGTGGCCAGCGGAGAACCGTTTAGCCCTTATTTTGACAGCTCCATGATTTGGGGCCCTGTTTTCGGGAGGAAGATATACATTGGTTTGCGTTACAGGATTTAGAGATTATTTTCTCAGGACAATGCGTATAATGATTCCATGTAGCTTTGATTAAAACGATCAGTTAATACGAAATGTAAAAACTGACCATTTTATCGTGTTATTCTTTCTTATGTGGTGTTTTTATTTGTACTACTGTATTGGGTAAATAAGCCAGAGGGAGATTTTTTACTCCAATGCAGTAGTACAAAATTGTTTTATCCTTCCAAAAATTGCTGTAATTTTTGCTGCAATTCAGGACTAGCTTGTACAGCTGCAGCTATTTCCTGATAGCGAGGAACTGTTAATCCCTCATCGGTTATTTTCTCTTGCATTTTTTGCTGAGTCTGCCCTTGTATTTTTTCAATTTCCTTTGAGGCGGATTCATACTTTTTTATTTCCTCATCGTTAGCAGTACCAGCTTCCTGCTCTGGGTTTTGCTGTGCTTGTTGAATTTCATTATATCGCTGGACTTCTAATCCTTCCTTTTCAACAGCGTCGATCATGTTTTGCTGTGCTTGTTGATCCACATTCTGGACTTCCAGAAATGCTGAGGCAAATTGTTTTAACTCCTGATCAGTCACCTCTTCCATAGGCTGAGCAAAAACACCCAGGCTACCTATCATAAGCACCAAAAATAAACTTGTAAATTTTGTTACTGTACGCATAATAAAAATCGTTTTAATATTAAACAATTAAGGAATTTATTTATTTCCCTGTTGAATCATTTGAAACTTCTCTTGCAGTTCAGGATCACTTTGCAAAATCATAGCAATTTCTTCATACCGGGGCATGGTTAAATCTGATTCGGTTATTTTTTCCTGCATTTTTTGTTGAGCCTGCCCCTGAATTTTTTCAAATTCACGTGTGGTAGCTTCATATTTTTTCATTTCCTCACTTGTAGCGTCTATGTTTTGCTCAGGATTTTGCTGAGCCTGGTGAATCTCAGTAAAACGTTGTGCATCCATAGCCTCTGCTTCTAATGCATTCATCATTTTTTGCTGAACTTCCTGATTAATAATTTGTACTTGTTCGGCAACTTCAGCAAACTCTTTTAATTCTTCATCACTAACTTCAGTTTCTTGCGTTGGTTGCTGGAAGGGAGCTGGGTTTTGTTCTGGTTGATCCTGCATCTGCCTTTGTTCTCCCTCAGGAATTTGTTCGTATTCGTTGCTCTTTTCTTCTTTAGTCCTGTTTTGATTGCAACCCAATGCAACAATCATTACTAAAAAAGCTACACCTAATAAACTCACTGCTTTCATTTTTGTACTTTTTAATATATTGAAAATCTTTTTCTTTATATAAGTACGACAGTTTTTTAGCTATATTGTTTAAAAAAACCTAAAATTAGGTGGGTATCTGAAAAACTTTATTTGTTGGGTTAAAAACAAAAAAGCCAGGGATTGCTACAAGCCCTGGCTTTTGTTACGTTATCTTACTTAAGTTACATGAATATATATCTCATGTATTTAGATTCTTGGGATATCTTCAATTTTAGCAAATGAATACTCATACTGGAAACTCATTGGTACAATCTCATTGTATTCCTCTACACTGGCATTTGACAGACAGGCATCGATAATTTTCTTACCTGTTGGCAGCAGATCAGTCTGAAGATATTTCTGGAGTTCTTCTTTGAAAAACTTTGTTAAGATTTCTGCTCCGGCATCATAGCCTTCAATACCAACTTCTGCCTGATTGTATACCTTGAAGAATCTTGTTGGGATTTTCGAGCTTTCGAGCGTCAGGTAATTCAACTCATAACCGAGTAACGGGCAACGCGCTGCCTGATACTGATCTTTTCTGAGTTTTGCAGCTCCACGACGGGTAAGATATTCCCTCATAAGCAACTGAGGCTTAAATCCAACTTTCCATGCACCAATATTCTGATTCGGTACAAGTGTGAAAGTTGTCCTTGGAGTTTCTGTAATTTGCTTTAACAACAAGTTGGCATGTACTGTTCTTTTGCCTGTTGCAAACGGCCAGTATGATCCAACACCTTCACTCTCCATAGCTCCGCTGCCAACAATGCTGGGGTTATTATGTCCGCGGGGGGCAACCAGTCTCCACAACCAGGCCAATGCAGGTGGTAAAATGTGGAACATACCTACGATGCCATAAGTAGGTTTCTCCCTGGTGCATATGGGTGTACGGATTCCAAAGCTCCTGATATCAACAGATACGGGATTTTCAACAGCGTTTTCAACACTTTTTCTTGGTAGTATAACACGTGGATTGGGGCATTTTTTCCCTGGCTCATCTTCAATATGGTCCCAAATAAGGGCAGTACCACCCGGTTTTGTGTCGATATTTAAGAATAATAACGGCTTCTTAGGATTGATGGTTGCCTTTTCCAAAAAAGGATCGTCCCCATACTGATTAACACTGTCAACCCTTACAAACCATGCGTTTTCTGCATCGATAATCCGTAATTTACCATCTGCTCTTTGCAAGGATGGATGGCAAAAAGCCATATCGTCAGCTACCGGCAGGAAGCTACAAAAACGGGGGATGGTTATAAAACGTTCCTCTCCGGTTATGGTATTTGTTCCAATTTTCACCCTACCATCCTGCTCGCGGACAATATGCTGATGAAGCTCACTTTTTCCTCCTCCACTGGCACCTTCGTGCATGAAAGTGGTAACGTTGTCATAAGGGCTGATGGATTGCACAGCAGAGCAGTGAGCTGTTATCCAGCCTTCCTGTTCTCCCTGGCGGAGCAGCACTCCATATAAACCTTTTTTTGCACTTGGTCCGGGATAAAGGTTATAGGAATACAATTCATGAACGCCTTCCACCCGGTTGTGCACAACAACCTGCTTGCCATTAAAATGTGTATGTCTGAAAATAGGTGCCACAAAAATGGATGACTTTATCTCTGTGCCTTCTTTTAAATCCTCAACTGGTGTTAACTCCTGAAGCATTGACAATCCGAGTGCAAAGAAAGCAGCGTTTGCAGGAGCAATAGCTATACCCATGGAGCCAATACTCATTCTTCCGGCAAAATAAAAAAACAAAGCCAGTTCCTGTTTCTTCATCCATTCAAAGGTTTCGTCCTGAAGTTTTGAGAATTCGTAGCCGTATTTCTCTGAAAAACGTTTTTTATCTGTAGGAAGTCCGTCGGCAATTACCATGGTGCCGGGGTCACGCCTCCTCATGTAGGCTTCCGTATAATTTGCTGACACACCATTTCTTACCTGTTGTACTATGGTCTCTACATATTCCCCCTTGCCAGGTACATCATATTTTACTTCAAACTCCTCCTGTCCATTGGTGGAAGCTTTTACAAGTTCGTCATGGGTATTAAAGACCGTGTACCCTTTGCATTGTTGCAATAGTTCCTTGACATTGGCAGGCAGCTCAATGTTCTTTTTTTCTAAAACGTCAAATAAATTTTTCATATATGTTACTACTTTTTAAAGTTTACGAATTTAAAAAATGATATAGATTGAAATTAAAATGGCGAATTTACCCATATAATTTCAGTTTTCCCATCATTTATATTTTTTACTTTGTGGGGTACTTCAGATTTATAATAAAAACTGTCTCCCGCTTGTAAATCATAACTCTTTTCATCCAGAATTATGTTTATAGCACCTGATACTACATAGATAAACACCTGACCGGGATATGAGTTCATAATATCTGTTGAATCAGAATTTTTTGTGAATTCAATAGAATGTGTTTCCATTTTTTTCAATGGATCAGGATGAGATAAAAGGAAAAGCTTGGCACCGCTTGCATTTTCTTTTACAATTTTCTTCTCATTTTTTTTCACCATTGGTTTTCTGGAAATGTTATCATACTCCCCAATAATCTCACCTACCGTAGAATTCAAACAATCCGCAATTTTCTTAAGGTGAAATATTGAGGGAAATGCTTTGGCATTTTCAATTTGTGAGAGGGCACTGCTGCTTATTCCAACCATCTTTGCCAGTTCACTCAGTGACATGTGCATGCCTTCTCTTTTCCTTTTTATGCGTTCACCAAGACGTTTCATTGTTCTGTAAATTCGCGGCAAATTTAACTAAAAGGTTTGGATTATTCAAATATTACTTAATAAATTAAGTATGATTTAATTCATTATTTTTTTGTGCGCGAAATCCCGTTGAACATGGTATTTATTGTACTTCGCAATAAGAGTGCTAGTTAACTTTTTCATAAGTATTCAGTAATTTAAATATTCTTTGTATATTTCCTGTCAAATTTAAATCTTAAACCTAAACGTATGAACCCTGAAAATGAATATCACATTAGTTTTTTTCGGCCTACTACCAAAAGGGCATTAAAAAACCGAAATCTGGCTATTTGGTTGGTTAGTATATGGGCAATTGCTGTTTTTGGCTTTCACATTGTACTGAGAATCATTGAAAAACCTACACCCGAACCGGAGTTGATTACATTTAATGAAGTTTGGCCGGCAATTGAAGCAGGTAATGCAAGTTCTGAACAGCTTAGGCAGTTTGCCTTATCAACGCTGCATGTTACCGGTAAGGTATTTATCAATCCTGATCATAGACTGGCATTGGATAACGGCATCACCTGGGCAGTTATGGAATTGGCTGATAGTACTCAGAAAACTGAACTAATGAATGCGATACAACAATTCAATCAGGTTTCGGATTCTGAGATTACTTTTACCGATGGTTCTTACCTTGAGGCAAGACAAAATCTGACCAGACAGGCTACAGATGTTTTAGTGCTTGAAGATGCCCATGATTTAGCAAACATTCTGCCTTTTGAACTTCATGGGGATATGGCTTATGAATTTACCTCAGAGAATAAGGGAATTGTTGAATCGGCTATGCCCCTTTATCTTACTCACAACCGCTCGGTCTTAACTGACACTGAATTTTTAGGATTCCCATTTCATTATTTCTATACAGCTGTTTTCCTGCTCATTTTGTTCATCGGTTTATGTTATTTCTATTGTATTATCATTGATAGAAACAATAAAAAACTCCAGATTTCCGAATAATTACCTAATGAAAAACCTTGATTATGAAAAAGTTTATATTTCCAACCTTAATACTGCTATGCATTTCGGGTTACGTAAGTGCAGCTTCAGCTGCCACCCAGCTTGAAGGTAGCTTTAAACTGGGCCCGGCTGTTATTCTAATAACCATTCTTTGTGTTTTTGTACTGGTAGGTATCTTGTTTCGTGCCAAAGACACTACCGATTATTATGCTGCAGGCCGGAGCATATCCCGGACAGGTTCAGGTATGGCCATTGCTTCCAACTGGATGAGTGCAGCTTCTTTCTTGGGGATGGCAGCCTTGATGTATGGGTCCGGATACCATGGCCTGGCTTATGTTGTTGGCTGGACAGGTGGGTATGTTTTGTTGTTGATTCTGATGGCCGGGCAAATCCGTAAATATGGTAAATATACAGCCGCTGATTTTATTGGTGACCGCTACTATTCACAGTCAATGCGTGCCATAGGTGCTATTATAGCTATCCTCATTTCCATTTCATACTGTGTCGGCCAATTTGCAGGTATAGGGCTGATGTTTAAATGGATATTGGGTATTGATTTTGCCTGGTCTGTGATAATTGGAGGTTCGGTAGTGTTGCTTTACACACTGATATCCGGTATGCTGGGAGTTACAAAAAATATGCAAATACAGTATGTAATCATCATTGTTTCATTTCTTATCCCCCTGTTCATTCTTACTTTTAAATATGATTATTTCTGGATTGTACCACAGATTGGCTATGGCTCTGTAGTTACCGATATTACAGAAGGGATTAAATCTACCGCGATGCATGGTTTAATGAACTCCATGGGCCATGATTTTGCCATAACTGCTTCTCCGGAATATTCCATGCCTTGGGATCCGGCTACGGGCAAAACCTTCTTCCAGTGGATTGCAATTGCCTTCTCTTTGATGATAGGAACGGCTGGTTTACCACATGTTATTCAACGTTTTTATGTGGTGCCTAAAGCCAGTGATGCACGATGGTCGGTGGTATGGGGTTTGTTTTTCATTTGCATTCTCTATTGGAGCGCACCGGTATATTCTGCTTTTGGAAGAATTCTTTCGGCACATCCCGAAGTAGGGCGACTTTCAAAAGATGCCATTGTGGTATATACTGCACAGCTTGGAAATGTCCATCCATTAATTGTCGGACTGCTTGCAGCTGGCGGTGTATCTGCTGCTTTTTCTACTGTCTCGGGCTTACTCGTTGCAGGAGCTTCGGCTTTTTCACATGATCTATACGTAAAAGTAATAAATCCGCAGTCGTCGCCTAAAACCCAAATGGCGATGGCCCGGATTGGCACCATTATTATGGCGATTATCGTTACAGCCATTGCCCTAATGAAATTAGGACTTATTGCCCAATTGGTGGCTGTGGCCTTTTCTCTGGCCGGATGTACCATCTTTCCTCTGTTTTTATTAGGGATATGGTGGAGTGGCTCTAACAAATCAGGTGCTATTGCCGGATTAATAGCTGGAGGAATTGTAGCCATTGTTTCCATTACCTATTTTGTTGCCGGGAGGAATGGTACCCCGCTTCCATTTCAGGAGTTTTTCGATTATTATCTTGGAGCCTGGTATTTTGCCTGGATTGGGGCACCGCTAGCTATTATTACAAATATTGTTGTGTCAAAATTCACCAGTGATACCCCGTTTGAAATTCGTAAGTTCCTGATTGAAAAAGTGCATAGCTAGATAATGATTCAACCGAAAAAATACCATCCAAAAAAAGTACTCATGGTATTTATGGGTGCTTTCTTTGTAATGGTCATTGGCTTTGTATATCTGCAAACGGAAAAATCTGAAAAATCCGAGGATCCAAGGATAAAAACAGCCAGGGAACTATACAATAGCTACAACACATTTGTCTCCGAAAATGATACTTATGAGGTTCTGTCGCTCATCGATTCCATAGAACATATCTTCCTGAGTATTCCACATTACAGGGAGTCATTTGAAATGGGGGTTCTGTATAATAACCGAAGTGCCATCTATATATCCATGTATCTTGAACAGATAAAGAACACCAACGAACCAGACGTGCAAATGCCTCTTGATAGCCTGCTTATAGTTGCGGAAGTGTATGCAAACAAGAGCATCGAAAGTTATAAGCATTGGATGGCACGTTTTGAAGATAAAACAGAAAGCGAAATAAGGAAGCTCATTCAGTCGGATTTTTTTACTGGCCTGGATAAGTATACTTATGAAGAACAACAGATTTTTCTTAAAAAACGGGTACAAACAGTGCAGAAAGCAATGCAGGAATTTCCCCGGCGCCTAAGTATTGTGTACACCAACCTGGGTATAATAAACCGGCACTGTGAACGGTATTCACAAGCAGTGGAGTTGTATACCAAAGCACTTGAATTATGGGGGAATAATCTTACGGCGGAGAATAACCGGAATATTTTACTGGGGGAGCCTGTGAAAAAACACCGGGTGATTGATAAATTTATTCAGGATTGAGGCTTATTGGGGATATTTTTAACTGGTTGTAAATTTTCACATACACCCTTTTCCTGTGAATTAAACTTAACCGGGATTATTGTGTATTCCTGAACAAATGATATTATTTTAGCTGGAGAATTATAAATTCGGTGATTTGAAAATAGCGATTCTTTCAGATATTCATGAGGATGTTATAAGCCTGGAACTGGCATTGCAAAAAATAAAAAAACAGCATTGTGAAGCTATCGTTTGCCTTGGTGATATTTCCGGTTACAATGTGCGTTTTCATAATTTTATTGACCACCGTGATGCATCGGCGTGCTGGCGCATCCTGATTGAAAACAGGGCCATTGTTGTAGCTGGTAACCATGATCTGCATGTGTGCAAAAAGCTTCCCTTTAAACCCCATACAAATAGGTTTCCAGAAGATTGGTATCAATTGGATCATCCCCGTAAATTTAGGGAAGGAGGGGATAAAATATGGCTGTATACGGACGAGCTTGATCCCCTTTATTCTGAGTCTGACATTCAGCATTTACATAACCTTCCTATGTTTTACATTATGGAGGAAAAAAAAAGCAACATCCTATTCAGTCACTACCTGTACCCAAACCTGAATGGTAGTACCACTGATTTTTACGAAAGTACATCCGGATTTTTGCAGCACCTGCAATTCATGAAGGAGAAAGAATGTACATTGGCATTTTGTGGGCATGTGCATGTTCCGGGGTTATTGCATTTCAATAAACTATTACAACCCAAAAGCTTCAATAAAAAAATAAAGGTGACCGCAAATAATATTGTTTTAATTCCTCCGGTTGTTCGAAGTATTTCAGCCAATGGATTTTGTATCTTTGATACGGAAGAAAATACAGTAATTGCGTTACGTATTTAATTAACAATGAAACGCTCAAGAAATTTTTTTCTAAGTATCATATTGCCTTCCCTTTTAACCATCTTGTTATTTGTGGTGGCCCTGTATGCCATGGTTATTCCGATTTTTGAGAATGCCATAATGGAGCGTAAAAAAGAAATGATTCTTGAACTTACCAATACTGCATGGAGCATTCTTGAAGAAAATCACCAATTGCATCAAAAAGATCAGTTAACCCTTGAGGAGGCAAAAAGAAACGCACGGTTCCAGGTTGAGCAAATGCGTTACGGCAAAGAACAAAAGGACTATTTCTGGATTATTAATACCGAACCACGAATGGTCATGCACCCCTACCGTACAGAGCTTAATAACAGTATGTTGGATAATTATACCGACTCACATGGGAACGCATTATTCTTGGATGCCCTAAAAGCTGCGCGTGAAAATGGGGAAGGGTTTATTGAATATTACTGGCAATGGAAAGATGATACATCCAGGGTAGTTCCTAAATTATCGTATGTGAAAGCTTTCCCTCCCTGGGATTGGATTATTGGTACAGGCGTTTACCTCGAAGATGTTGAGCAGGAAATAAAATCGCTCCGAACAAATCTTTCTAGGGTTTCCGGACTTATTGTTTTTATTATTACAGCAATACTTATCTACATTGTGAGGCAGAGTTTGCTGATTGAACGCAAGAGGCGAAATGCCGAACTGGACCTGGTTAAGTCCAAACAGCGATATAAATATCTTGTGGAGGCTTCTACAGAGGGCACGTTGCTGTTGCTGAATAACAGGGTTACATTCGCAAATAAAAAGTTTGCATTAATGTATAATTGCCCGGATGTGAAACTTACCGGCAGGCATTTTGATGAATTGTTTTCTGTTTCTTTGGAAGAGGTCGAAAACCGGTTTAAAAGTACAGATGAATCTGTTACCATGGAAACCCGGTTCCGATGTGGAGAACGTTTTGGACAGGATACCGTGATTTCAATATCGCGGATTTCTATTGCCGGTGAAAGGGGTACAATTGTCGTGGCCAGGAATGTTACCAAATCCAAAATTCTGGAAAATGAAGCTTATAAACTCACTGCTGAGCTCCAGGATTCGCTCCAATTAATGAATCAGCCAATAAAGCCATATATTAAAGAAATATTCTCTTTACCCGTGAATACAAAAGTAAAGGATGCGGCGTCCCTTATGACGCGGAAAGAACAAAAAATCATTTTTGTTAAAAACAATCACACCATCATCGGGGCGATAAATGATACCGATTTAAGAACACGTTTTATCAGTGGTAATTTACCGGAGACCACAACCGTGGCTGAAATTATGAGCTCACCTGTGGAAAAGATACAAGCAGAAGCCCTGTTGTATGAAGCTGTATTATTATTTAAAAGGAAAAAAGTCTCCCATCTTCTTGTTGAGGATAACAATCAGATAAAGGGTTGTATCAGCAATCAGGACTGTTTGGAGCTTCAGCGTAACACTTTAAGTTATATGGTGGAGGAGATTGAGGCAGCATCACAGTCAAACGATCTCAAGCGAATCTATCAACGTCTGCCATTGGTGGTTAATAATTTGTTAACCTCCGGAGATACCATTAGAAATATTAACAGGGTTATAACTTCGGTTTCTGATGCTATAAGTATTCGTGTTATAGAGCTTACTGAAGAGCATCTGGGCCAACCTCCCTGTCCGTATGTGTTTATAGCTATGGGAAGTGAGGGAAGGTGTGAACAAACGCTCAATACCGATCAGGATAATGCGATTATCTTTCAGGATCATTCTACAGATAATCAGCATTATTTTCTGGAACTAGGAAAAAGAGTGAACCAAGAACTGCACAAAATTGGATATAAACGCTGTGAAGGAGAAATTATGGCAGGAAATCCGAAATGGTGCCAGCCGTTGTCGGTATGGAAAAGGTACTTTACAGACTGGATAAATACACCTGAGCCACAAAGTGTGCTTGAAAGTACCATATTCTTTGATTTTAGAGCTGTTAGTGGTGAAAATTCCCTGGCAGAAGAGCTACGTAAACATATAAACATAATATCGGACAACAATCATTTATTTTTTTATCATATGGCTGATGCCATTATCAAATATAAACCTGCCTATGAAGGTAACATGCTTAACCTGAAAAAGGTAATGTTGCCGCTTGTGGGTTTTATTCGCATTTATGCCTTAAAACACAAATTATGGGTCACAAACAGTACTGAAAGGCTCGAAAATCTTGTTGAAAAAAATGCGTTGGATGAGACCAGGCATTGCGAAATTGAAAATATGTTTAACTCGGTTATGCTACACCGTATTCGACTACAGGTACAAAAAATAATGCGAAACGAACCCCCCGACAATGTCCTTCATATTAAGAATATTTCAAAAATTGAGCAGGCAGCCCTGTCCAAGATATTGTCTGAATTGCATGAATTGCAAAATGAACTTGTACTGGAATTCAGGCACGGTTAAATTGGCTTATATGAATTTCCCTGAATAAGAA
>CAZZBU010000011.1:0-50623 GCA_964652315.1 uncultured Bacteroidales bacterium | reverse complement strand
TGAAGCTTCAGCGTAATGAACGGCACCCTGGGTTAAGTAAAGTTCCGTCGAACTCTCCCTCCGTCGCGACGAAAAATTATTAGAACCTGCCCGGAAGTTGCGACGGAAATGCAGAAAGTATTTAAAGCACTCTTGGCATACCATACATCATTTCCGCCGGCAGGTTGTCATTTAATTCTAATAAAGGTCTCATCGCAGCGGATTTCCGTTGTGTTTTATCACCCCGGGCGGCATTCGGCCCTGCCTTCCGTCAGGCGGGTCTACTTGCCGCTGGCAAGACAGCCTCACTTGCCCGGCGTTATTCATGTTGAAGGCCTGTCTGCCGAACAGGCAGGACTGCAGCCTTCTTCACTGATAAATAGTATGGTAAGGAGGATATTATTTTAACCAATATCATTATACGCTATAGTACTCATAAATAGTTGATATACAATAATGGATAGTCAACAACGATTAATAGTCCTTTCCTTAGGAGTCAGCGATCGAAAAATAAACCCCTTTTCAAAATCTTCTCAAATCATTTTCAACTTAAAAAATCAATTTGTATATTTATCCGCTACAGGTGCCTCCCTATTATCAGAATTTCCCAGACCATTCACAAAAATTCTTTCAGGCAGCCTGTTGTAAAACAGAAATTTGTTATGCATTAACTGACTAATTATAAAAATTATGAAACCAAAAATTCTGATTATCACCGCATTTCTGGTATTATGCACAGGATATACTGTATTGCAGAGCCAGCCTGTAAAAGAAAACGGCAACCTCTCGGTAACCGGTACCAAACTTGTAAACGAAGCAGGTGACGTAGTGGTACTGAATGGTGTAAGTTACGGTTGGCACAACTGGTGGCCACGCTTTTACAATGAAGCTTCTGTTGCCTGGCTGGCCGAGGACTGGAAAGTGGATGTTGTAAGGGCGGCCATGGGTGTTGGTCCCGATGGCAGCTACCTGGACAAACCGGAATGGTCAAAAGAAAAAATTGATGCAGTCATCAACGGCGCCATAAACAATGATGTGTATGTCATTATTGACTGGCACAGCCATGAAATTCACCTGGAAGCAGCAAAGGCTTTTTTCTCAGAGATGGCGAAAAAATATGGGGCGTACCCACATGTTATTTACGAGATATTTAACGAACCGGTGCGGGATTCCTGGGAGGATGTAAAAGCTTATTCCATTGAAGTGATCAAGGCCATCCGCGAGCACGATCCGGATAATATTATTCTGGTTGGAAACCCCCACTGGGATCAGGATGTGCACATTGTAGCCGACGACCCTATTGAAGGATACGATAACCTCATGTACACCCTGCATTTTTATGCCAATACCCATGGCGATTTTTTAAGAAAACGCGGGGATTATGCCCTTAAAAAAGGAGTTCCGCTGTTTGTATCTGAATCAGCAGGCATGAAAGCCAACGGAGATGGTGCCATTGATTACAACGCCTGGCAACAATGGATCGACTGGATGGCTGAAAATGATATTTCATGGGTTACCTGGTCCATTGCTGATAAGGACGAGACCTGTTCCATGTTGAAACCTTCTGCCAGTTCGGAAGGCAATTGGAAAGAATCCGATTTAAAAGAATCCGGTATTAAAACAAGGAAATATTTGCGTGAAAAAGCGAAATTGACAGATTAGACAGGAATGCTGTTTCTTTAGTGGTAATCATTATAACCGGATACTAAGTACTTATAAAACAAGTTGATATGAATATAATAACAAAATTATTGTTGGTGTTTTTTGTGCTCGGAAATATTCTGCAGGCTTCCATGGCCCGGTCAGAAACCCCCATTGCAGTAGCAGAAGCAGAAGAGGGTGAACTTGTGGGCACCTCTGTAGCCACATCCAAAACTGGTTATTCAGGCTCCGGTTATGTCACTGGTTTTGATAACGATGGTGATAAAGTCACTGTTACCATGTCTGTTCCGCAAACAGCCATGTACAGGCTTACAATCCGCTACCATGGAGGTGATGGCGACAAGGAACAGCTTCTAATGATTAACGGCTCAAACGGTTCCAGGTTGTTTTTCCCGAAAACCACCAGCTTTGAGAATCTGGAGGCAGGAAAATATATTCTTGAGCAAGGCGAAAATACCTTCACCATTCAAAAAGACTGGGGCTGGTCGGATATAGACAGGTTTGAAATCTATCAGACAACCCTGAACCAATATAACATAGATACTGCCCTTGTTGATTCAAATGCCAACGATGTCACAAAAGAATTGTACAACTTTCTCAGGCTTCAGTTTGGCCAACGGATAATTTCCGGACAAACCCACGGCAATTACAACAGCATTAAAACCCTGACCGGCAAATCTCCGCGGTTAAGGGTAGGTGACTTCCAGCATTTTACTGAAGGGTATCCTTACCTTTGGAAAGACGGCGGGCATACCTTTGGAAAACATGATGATGGTTCGGTGGATGAACTCATTGACTGGTATAATGCCACCAACGGCAAGGGCATTATTTCATATCAATGGCACTGGCATTCACCAACCGGTGGAGAGGTAAGTACAAATACCTTCTATACCAACCAGACCACATTTGATATTACAAAAGCCGTTACACCCGGAACTGATGAATACCATGACATCATCAGGGACATTGATGACATTGCTGCCGAGCTAAAACGGTTTCAGGATGCCGGTGTACCCATTCTCTGGCGCCCGCTGCACGAAGCAGGAGGAGGCTGGTTCTGGTGGGGCGCTAAAGGCCCAGAACCCTGCCTGGCATTGTATGACACCCTTTTTCACCGGTTGAAAAACCATCATCAGTTGCATAACCTCATCTGGGTATGGTCAACTCCTGAAGCAGACTGGTATCCCGGTAACGATAAGGTAGACATCATTGGGTATGATTCTTATCCGGGCGCATACAATTACGGGCCCCAAAAGTCGGTTTTTGACCAGTTGTATGCCCTTACCGATGGGGAAAAGCTCATTGGTATGACAGAGAACGGGCCCATTCCAGACCCACAACAATGCATGGCCGGAGATGCTCCCTGGCTGTTATTTATGTCGTGGAGTGATCTTGTATACGAGCAGAACTCCGAGGATCATATCAAAGCTGTTTATAACAGTCCGCTGGTGCTTACGCTTGAATCGGACAATGAAATCCTAACCAAAGAATGGCGAAGCGACCTGTACCCTGAAAACTGGAAGCCGGGATTTGCCGATACCCTGGGACGTTTTTTGCATGATTTTTCATACGCTGGTTATCATCAGGGTGAAAAAGCAGTACCGGTAATCGGTACAAATATTACAGATGTGACACAACCACCATATAACGCTGATAATACAGGCACAGCTGATGTTACTTCAATCATACAACAGGCTTTGGATGATGTGGGTCAGGCAGGTGGAGGTGTTGTTTATCTTCCAGCCGGAACTTACAGGCTCAACCCGGGAAACAACGATTATGCCCTGCGCATAGCCTATGACAGCACAGTGCTTAGAGGAGCAGGTACTGATTCGACTTTTCTGCTGAATGAAGCAGCTTATATGCGGCAAAAAGACATCATCATGGTTCAGGGAGGAGACGCCAACTGGGCTGACAATTATGGTACAACAGTAAAACTCAGGCACGATTTGCTTCTCCCAACAACGATCATACCCGTGGAATCAGTGACAGGATTCGAAGCCGGAGATGAAATTATACTCCGTACCGATGGCACCGAAGAATTCATTGCCGAACACAACATGAACGGCTACTGGACAGACTGGTCGGCACGGGTAATGTTCCAGCGCACCATTGACTCTGTTGATGCCAACAATAAGCTGATATATATTGATTCCCCTACGCGGTATTTCATGAAAAAACGGGATAACGCCAGGATTTATCATGCTAAAAAGCATCTGGAAGAATGCGGCATTGAAATGCTAAGCATCGGAAACCTTCAAAACAACAAGGAGGGATGGGATGAAGAAACATTCAGCACATCTGGCACAGGCGCTTATGAGGTGCATGCATCGCACGCCATTGTAATGAAATACTGCCGCAACAGTTGGATAAAAAATGTAAACACCTATAAACCTGCAGAAAACACAGAGGATATTCATGTGCTGTCGAACTGCCTGCTGATAAACCAAAGCAGGGGAATAACGGTAGACTCCTGCTTTTTTCAAAAGCCTCAGTATGAAGGTGGTGGTGGCAACGGGTATATGTATACCCTTGAGGCAAACGATTGTTTGATAAAAAACTCCCGGGCAAATCACAGCCGGCATAATTTCGATTTTAAATTTCCATACAGCAATGGGAATGTTATCCTGAACTGTATAGGGGAAAATTCAAAGTATTCCAGTGACTTTCATATGTACCTGAGCATGGCCAACCTTTTTGATGGGTTTACAGTGAATGGTGACTATCTGGAATCCACCTTCCGCCCGTATGGTGGAAGTGCTATCCACGGGTATTCATCCACACAATCGGTTTTCTACAATACCAAAGGCACTGCCTATCATCCCAACCGGGATTATATCATTGAATCGAAACAATTTGGCGATGGTTACATCATCGGAACTTCGGGTACCGCTTACCGGGTAAGAACTACGCCGGTTTCAGGGACCATCAACGGGTATTCTTATGATACTTCTCCGGCAGATTTTGTTGAGGGAGTAGGAAATGGTGAAAACCTTATTCCATCGTCACTTTACCTTGATCAGTTGTCAAAGCGGTTAAGTGATGAGACAAAAAAGGATTTTTATGTGACAGTTAAACTGTTAGACATTGAATCCAAAGAACCAGTAACCGGAGCATACGTAAGTGTCCTGGAAGATGGTTTCACTACAAATGAGGCCGGTGAAACAACATTTACCTCCCTGCCCTCTTCCTTCCACGTTTCAGTTGAGCATGAAAACTACATTGCCGTGGATGGACAGCATTTTGTTGTTTACAAAGATACTGTACTTACCCTTTATGCAACTCAAAAGACTTACCATGCAAGCATTCAGGTGTTTAATGGTGATGACGAAAGCTTTTTCCCAGGTGTTAATGTCACCTTTGGAGACCAGTCAATAAATGCTGATAATGAAGGGATTGCTACATTTGATGTAAATCCGGGAACCTATACCTATGATATTTATAAAAGCATGTATGAACAGGTTACCGGCGATCTTACAGTGGCTTCAGATACAACCATTAGCATTATTTTACAGCGGACACATGCCAACCTGATGTTTCGCATTAAAAACGAGGACGATGATCCTATTGATGATATTATGGTGATTGTTGCCGAAGACACGGCTTATACCAGTTCCCTGGGCTACACAAAGTTCGGGGCATTACCAATAAACAACACATACGATTATCATCTTAGCAGAGATGGGTTTACGGCGCAAACGGGCGTGGTAACATTAACCCTGGATACAACACTCAACATAACGATGGTATTGATCCCTTCCGGAATTGAATCAAATCCTTTACCAGACGGATTAAAGGTTTGGCCCAATCCTGTAAATGACCGTCTATTTGTGACATGTGCAAGGCAAAATGCTCACCAGGTTGTAAATATTATGACAATCACGGGTAACCTAATCCAAACGAAGAAACTGGAAGAAGGTACCAATCAGATTGATATAAGCGCGCTTTCACCGGGAATGTATTTGTTCAACTTTTATTCGCCGGGAACGAATTACTCAACATTATTAATAAAACAATAATTAACTTCAAAACTTAATCTAAATAATTTATTTCAATGCAAAACCTTATTAATGTTATCATTTTTCTTGTCTTAAGTTCCGTTAACGTTAACGGAAATCAGTACAAGTCATTAATCATTAACACTCAGGCACGAGAGAGTATTACATTGGATGGTAAGTGGGACATTATTGTGGACCCTTATGAAACCGGATATTATAATCACCGGTATCAACCCAGCGAATCGGGATACTTTAAAGATGCCCGCATGGAAAATCCATCGGATTTGGTAGAATACAGTTTTGAATCCGGACCGAAAATCTACGTCCCGGGCGACTGGAACACCCAGGACGATAAATTGTTTTTCTATGAAGGAACGGTTTGGTATCGAAGAGTATTTGATGTAACGGTGGAATCCGATAAGCGTTCTTTTCTCTACTTTGGTGCTGTTAACTATGAGTCTGTAATCTACCTCAATGGAGAAAAAATAGGCGAACATACCGGGGGGTTTACACCTTTCAATATAGAAGTGACTGGAAAACTGAAGAAGGGCAAAAATTTTGTCATTCTAAAAGTTGATAATACCAGGAAACGGGAAGCTGTCCCTACGGTGAACACCGATTGGTGGAATTATGGGGGCATCACACGTTCGGTAAAGCTCATTAAAACTCCTAAAACCTTTGTCCGCGATTATTTTGTTCAGCTTGAAAAAGGAAACCTGAAAAACATCAAAGGATGGGTTCAGCTGGATGGTACACAAAAAGAACAACAGGTAACTGTTTCCATACCGGAATTGAGCATTGAAAAGGAATTGCATACGGATGCATCCGGCAGGGCAGGTTTTGAAATCCCTGCAAAAAAAATAAGCTATTGGAACCCTGAAAATCCAAAACTATACAATGTAATCATCCATACCGAAACAGATAAAGTAGAAGAGAAAATCGGATTCCGGAGCATTGAGGTAAAAGGCGGGGACATTTTGCTGAATGGTGAATCGGTTTTCCTGCGCGGTATATGCCTGCATGAAGAAGTGCCTTATAATGACGGACGGGCAAACAATGAATCTCATGCCAGAACACTACTTTCCTGGGCAAAAGAGATGAATTGCAATTTCGTTCGCCTGGCGCATTATCCGCATAACGAACACATGACCCGCATGGCTGATGAAATGGGCCTTATGGTCTGGAGTGAAATTCCTGTTTACTGGACAATTCTTTGGGATGACCCTGCTGTATATGAAAATGCGGCCAATCAACTGGGGGAAATGATTACCCGCGACAAAAACAAAGCCAGCATCATTATGTGGTCCGTGGCTAATGAAACACCGGTAATTGACGAACGGGTAACCTTCCTTGGAAATTTGGCAGCCCTGGCCCGTGAGTTGGATCCTACACGATTAATCACTGCTGCCCTGGATACGCAGTCGTCAGACGAAGAAGGAAAGGTAATTGATGATCCCCTGGCTGCGATTGTTGATGTCATAGGCATTAATAGTTATTGTGGCTGGTATGGCCCGGATTTACCAGGTGCCTGTGATAACCTGAAATGGAAAAACCCCTATAACAAGCCTATGATCATGAGCGAATTTGGCGGTGGGGCCCTGCAGGGTTACCATGGAACAGAACTGGATCGATGGACAGAAGAATATCAGGCTTCGGTGTATGAACATAACCTGGAGATGATCAAAAACATCTCCTTTCTGAGAGGAACCACGCCATGGATCCTAAAGGACTTTCGCTCTGCCCGTCGTCCACTGCCAGAAATACAGGATTACTGGAACCGCAAAGGACTGATTTCGGACAGGGGAATCAAGAAAAAAGCTTTTTGGATCATGAAAAAGTTTTATGATGAGATAGAACAAAACTGGAAATAAATAAAAAAAAGAACCACTTCAACGCAGCATCGTTGAAGCGGTTCTAATGCTTATAAACCTAAACCTACTGTCCTGTTTTATTCAATCCACCATGGAATAGCACGAATATTGTCGTTTCCTTCCCCGAATTGACGTGCTATGGCAGCAGCCACATTTTCACTGTTCAGTTGATACTCTTCATTCGGATAAATCCATCTTGTTGGCGGGGTTACTCCCGGCAGGGTAGCAAAATCAGGATAACCTGTGCGTAAATGCTCGAAATATACGGACCAGCCTCCCTGAAGGAACGACTGTAGGTACTTCTGGGTTATGATCAACTCAATTTGCTCCTCATTTGTAGATGCATTGTCAAAATCAACCAGATCGTTGGTCAGGTATTGTTCTGCAGCTTGCTCTGTAACAAAAGAAGCATAATCTTCAGCATGCATGTTATAGAATTCAAATGAAGCCTTTACTCCATTTTCGTAATGCGTTTTGGCATCGGCATTGATCCATCCACGGACACTGGCTTCGGCTAATATAAACTGTAACTCCGGATATCCTAAAATCGTATGCGGTTCTGTTGTGGGATCCGTTGTATACCGTAAATTTGGCTTTGATACCAGACCTGCAGCAGCTTTAAGGTTTACATCATTATATGGGGCTATAGGATTACCACCATCATAAGCAGAAAAATCATCTATGGCCAGGCCAGCTTCTTTTGCTACACGTGTTTGTCCACTATAGATAAACAACCGCGGATCCTGTCGATCTTTGAGCTTTTGAATTAAGGTGGAATCCATATACCGGGCCGAACCATAACTGCTATTGTTATACTCGGTATACCGGCTGCCAAGTTGATCAAGAAAAACCAGTTGACCATTATCATTGATGGATTCCAGGATGGGCCCATTGGCAACGATAGAAGCAAATTCAGATGCAATGTTTAATCCCGCTTCAGAAGCTTTCTCAGATAAGGTGATTAATACCTTAAGCCGGAATGAATTGATGAGTTTTCGCCATTTGTCAGGATTGCCACCGTAAATAATGTCACCTTCAATCAGGTCGTCGGTTAGCATATTACTCGCATCCCTGAGTTCCTGAAGAATACCTGCAAATACTTCCTGCTGGGTATCATAACCTGGGCTATAAATATAGTCTTCCTCACCTTTCAGGGCTTCAGAATATGGAATGTCACCAAACGTCAGGGTAAGATTATAAAAATAGTAAGCCCTGAAAAATTTAGCAAGCGCCTGATAGGAAAGGTTTTCTATTCTTTTGGCCTCTTCCATCATTTTCTGGACATTACGCAAACGTTCAAAATCATTGAAACTGGCACGGTCCCACTTATAATACTGCTCCGGCATTTCACCATCAGTCTGGACTACCATGCGGGCGGCAAACAAGGGTGACACACCTTCTACCTGAAAAGCATCCCATCCAATCTTTGTGAGCAACAACTGCGGGTGTGTTTCTGAAACGTTGTTTGGATTTTCTCCTATGTCTTCCAATTCTTCGCAGGAAAACAGGACGAATACAATAATAAAAAGCGATAATATTTTTTTCATTGTTATTAAGTTTAAAGGTTAGGGATTAAAATGTCAATTCCACTTTCATACCCAGGTATCGCGCAGAGGGATCCTGCAGATTGTTATCATTGCCAAAGTCGGGATCTATGATAATGGCCTTCTTATACATCCAGAGGTTATACCCAAAAGCGGTAAGCTCGATGCCCTGAAAGCCCCTGACCTTTAACACACTGGTCAAATCATAACTCAGGGAGACACGGCGAAGCTTTATAAAGCTGCGATCAAAAATATTAGCAAAATCTTCGCTTTCTTCTTCAGTAACTTTGGCCCTGTAGGGATAGTTCTGACACCAGGTTTGCCAGCTTACCTTTGTTTCATTTTCCTGAAATACACGGGTATCTGAAATGATATTTCCATCAGTGTCGCGCGTTAATTCGCCACTAACCACATTGACACCATCCGGTACATAAATGGGCTCACCGGCTGCATATTCGGCATCGCGATATTCGGTTGAGTTGGGATGCTTTCCTCCCCACCACATCTTTTCAACAGTGAGTGAACGCATAATGCCACCCCACATACCATCAATGTCAAGGCCAAGGGTAAGGTTTTTATACCTGAATTGATTCATCAATCCAAAGCGCCAGTCTGGCTCAATATGGCCAAAATTCTGTGGGAAGGGATCACGAATGGGCAAGCCTGTTTCTTCAGACAGAATGACCTCGCCATCAGGACTTTTCATCCAACCCGTGCTGTAATAGTTATCTACACGCTCATTGAGGGAGTAATTTCCAAATTTATCCTCATTACCATAGATTTCGGTGAGTTTTTTTACACGGCGGTCCCAGTTTAAGGTCAAATCCCAACCAAACACGCTGTTGCTGATGGGCTTGGCGTTAACAACCACCTCCACGCCGTTGGTGGTATACTGGTTGCCGTTAACCTTGCGGCTGGTAAATCCGGTAGCCGCGGATATGGGCAAATTAATAATCTGGTTTTCATCCACCACATTATAATAAGTCACATCAAAATTAAACCGGTTGCTGATAAATGAAGATGACAGGCCAAGTTCATAGGAAGTGGATTTCTCAGGCTGAATCAACGGATTAACAATTCCACCAGGATAAGTCAACATGGTCATTCCACTATAACTTCCTGAGTTGCTGTAATACGCCTCCATCTGATAAGGATTGGCATATCCGGCTGTACTGTTATCAGGTGGTGCCAGGTCGCTGGAGACTTCAGCCCATGCACCGTATAACTTCAGGTAATCAATGCCTGCCGGCATATTTACCAGGTTGGATATCACTGAACTCAAGGAAACCGAAGGGTAGAAATAGGAATTATTGGACTCCGGCAAAGCAGAAGACCAGTCGTTACGAGCTGCAAAATTCAGAAAAAAGGCATCGAGCAGGTCGAAGTTCACCGTTCCATATATACTGCGTACTTCTTTTTCCTGCACATAGGTTGAAGCTTTTACATTGCCTTTGGTATTGTTCAGACTGTATACATCAGGCACAATGATACCATCAGTGGCACTGTATCCCTGTTGAAATTTGTGATTAAATAACGAACCTCCGGCGTTTACAGTGAGGTTAAACAACGAACCAAGCGGACGTCGATAAGTAGCCAGGAAATCATGATCCTGTGTTACCCAGTCTGAATTCCAGGTTTTATAATCGCCATCGCGCGGATCGCCATAATTAAGATAGGATTTCGGACTTTGCCTGTCTTCAAACCTGTCTTCCTTAATTACCGAGGTACGTACCTGAAAAGCCAGATCGCGGGTAATATCCCAGGTAAGTTTCAACTGACCTTTTACCACGTCAGAATCGTATTCCTGATTCAACTCATGCGCAGCAAAATACACGTTGTTGTACCAGGCATAATTGAAATTGGCCTGACGATACCCTTCCTGCCCCGGAACATAGTAGTGTGCTGCCAAATCCTTTCCGTCAACATCATCGCCCATCCAAATAAGGATCGTATAAATATGATTTTTGGGCCCATAACCATACCGTGGATAATTGGGAGAGTAAACCTTGCTGTAGGATAATCTACCATCGAGTTTCAGGGAGTTGGTAATGTTAAAAGTTGAAGTGAGGTTTAGCCCTCCGGTCTGGAGTGATGTATTGGGAACCTGTCCTTTTTGATTGGCATAATTCCCCGACAGGCGATAACTTGTACGTTCGCTTTTATAGGAAACTGAAAAATCGGTCTGAGTAACATATCCAGTGCCAAGAAAATCATTGAGGTTGTTATGGTATTCCCATGGAATAGGTACGCGAGAATATCTTGATTTATCGTCATATTTGGTACCGGAAACATCACCCCACCAGGGTATGGTTTCACCGGTGACATTATCATAAATAGGGCTGTTCCACTGGGGAATGTCTAACCCATCCTCAAATTTTGGGCCCCAAATCATATCGCCATCCGAGATACCACCGTCTTTTCCATCCCAGAATTCATACTGTCCGTTGGAACCATTGCCGTACTCTGTTTGAGTTTCAGGAAAAACAGTATACCCGGCAGTAAACATCGTACTGTTGGCAAGGGTAACACGTAATCCCTCTGCTGTGGCTTCCTTTGTTGTAATCAGGATGGCTCCGTTTCTTCCCCGCGAACCATACAGGGCGGATGCAGTTGTACCTTTCAGCACATTTATTTCGGCAATGTCGTTAGGGTTTAAATCGAAAAGGTCCGTTTCCATAGGTATGTTATCGATCACAATCAAAGGTGTTTTGCCCCTTAATGAAAAAGTAGGTGCCTGAAACATACCCGTTGGATTATCCACAGCGAGTCCGGCAACTTTACCTGAAAGCAGGTTACCAATGTTGTTGGAATTCGCCTTCTTCAACGCTTCGGGATCAATTTCCTGGGTGGAATAACCGACAGTCTTTTTTGCCTGACTGATACCCAGGGCTGTTACCACAGCTTCGTCAAGCTCAAATGCTTTCTCCTGAAGGGTAACATTTAAATCCGTCTGACCGGCTACATCCAATTCAATATTTTCAAAACCGACAAAGGAAATGGCAAGCCTGCTTCCCTCGGATACGTTTAGCCGGAACTCCCCCTCAGCATTGGTAATGGTACCGTTGGATGTACCTTTTTCAACCACATTCACTCCCGGCAGGGGCATACCGGATGGATCGGTAACCTTGCCAGTTACCTCGTTCTGCTGAGCAAGTACAAGACTGCTCCACATCAATAGAATAATTGTAACAAGTTTGTTTTTCATAAAATTATGGATTTAGATTATTAGATTATTGGGCATTGTTAGCCTGAGCGAAAGATTCGCATTTAAGTTATGCTTCTGTAAATCAATGGTTAATGAAATATTATATGCATTGAATCAGAACTATCGGATCTCCCATGCATAAAATTTATTTAAATACCACTTTTTTGAACAATTCCCTGATGTCCATAACAGATTTTGCATTCCTTAGGGCCTGCTCGAATTCTTCGGTGCTGGCATGACTCATGAGCAAAGCATAATCGAGAAATACGACCAGTTCCTCCGAAAAATAGGAGATTTCTTCCCTGTTTTTCCTGGCAGCTTTCTTGTAATGCTTTTCAAGTTTATATATACTATTATAAATGGCAGGCTTTTCTACCAGCTTCCGGCCGGAAAAAGAACCCGGGGCCGCATCGCTTTTAAAGGCATAATACTTCTCAAATAAATGCAAACGTTTGGCTACAGCTTCTCCAAGGATATGCGATCTGTAATCAACAGGTTCAAGCCTGCTTAGATCTTCTTTGATATTATCGGCTGTTGCATACACATCAATAACATACATCATTGAGGCTTCTTTTCCTGATTTGGAAAAGGTAAGGGACAACACGTGATTTTCAGATAGTTGTTGAGCCTTGATACCAGTCAAACTGAAAAGTACAAGAATAACGCTAACGAACTTTTTCATTGGTAAATGTTTAAGTTTCATATTTCTCCCCGACAAATGTAGAGCAAGCGACACGAGAATGGATTAACCCGATCTTATTTAAAATTTAAATTATGCTAAGAAAAAAAAATAAAGCTGTTTTTATAATATGCTGATTTTATGGGTTTTAATGACTGAGAGATATAGTTATTTCTTTTCATTAACGTTTAGCCAGCCTTAAGTTTTTCTAAAATAAGATGTGGATCGTCTGTCATAACTCCGTCAACACCTGCATGCAGCATTTCATCGAGGTCTTTTAGTGTATTAATATCGTAAACATTAACGGCTAGTCCACGAAGAATGGGCTCGATGCAAGGTTACGCGGGTACTACCGAGGTGATCGAGGAGCATGTGTTTATTAAGTGTGGTTTAAGCTACAGTTCTAAACAGGAAAAAAATGCCTCGCAAACTATCCAAACCCTTATTAGCTATTTTATGTGTTAGGCTAGGTTGATATTAATATCTTGTCCGTATTTGATAATCTCATTTACCATCGGATTTGTAATATCAAAATCTCTTTCTCGAAACGGATGCGGTTCAATCCTACTATCGATTTTCCTTCGTAATCTCATTAAATCCAGCTGTATGTCTATTAAATTGCGGTAATCTTTTAAAACCACAGCAATATCAATATCACTATCTTCATTGAAATTACCTTTTGCATAAGAACCAAAAAGTATAATTTTAACAAAGTCATATTTTGATTTTACTGCATCAGCATATTGTGTGGCAATATCTAGAGCATCATTTTTATCCATGTTCGAATTGTTTTAATGTTTTTAATCCACTTTTTTGTATAATCAGGAGTACATAACATATAGAACTCCTTTTTATAATCATCGTATCTGGCATTTAAATTAAATGCAGTAATCTCATCCAGCCAGTCAGATTGCTCGTCTGTCATTTCCAATCCGATTAATTCTCCTAATCGATACAAATTGTGTGTAAACGGCGCATGTTTTTTATATTTTTTAACATACAATGCTTTGAGTAATTTCTCCGTCGAGATATGTCCAAGAAACAATGACCAACCATATGATTTTGAATTGTATAATATCAACATTGTTTCGAAATCATCATCCGATGTCTCAATCCAGTGTTTAACAATTTTCTCAATATCAATATTTGAATTATCATCAGTCATTAGTCAATTAAGTTTTTATATTCAAATATAACAATTTTTAAATCATTATATTTAGTCATCCGAGCTGTCAGATAATGTAGACTCCGTACCTCTTTGTTAATCGTAGTTTTCACTACGATTTTATCCAATTATTTGACATAAAGCAGAATATATTAGACTGCATGCATTTTTATTGTGGTATAGTAGCTTAAGCCAAAGTTTTTGATAGGATATAGTAAAACTTGTCCGACGACCGGCAGATATTACGCTCAACGGCTTTCTTGATTTGTTTTTATGTATTTGAACAAACTACGTGTATCAGGGGTGTTAAAGGTAAAAAAGTTTTGCTGAAAATAAACTTATAACCCTCGCAGGGACAGCTTTTAAGTGGTTGGTAATACCTATATGATACAATCATTGCGGTAGCGGGGGTAGTGCAAAAGAACTGTTAAAACCCGGTAAAACATAGCTTCAGCCATAAATTGGAGGTGCGACTTTGAGTCGCACTTCCAATAAGGCGCTTAAAAGAAAATGTTCACTGAAGCCGGGGTTGCCAATACCAAAAATAATGTTTGTTTTTCATTTTCAAATAAAGTATTTTTGAATAAACTAGAACATTATGAACGTACAATATATAACAGACGATCACGGGCACAAAAGCGCAGTTAAACTCCCAATTAGCGATTGGAAACAAATTCAGAAAGACCTAGAAGAACTGGAACGTTTGAGGAACAAAAAGCTTTTCCTTTCCGAACTGGCTGAAGCTGTTGAAGAAATGAAGCAAATTAAGGAGGGCAAAACACAAGCCCGTAACGCCGAAGATTTCCTCAATGAGCTTTAATGTTAAAACCATTTCCGTTTTTGAGCGACAGGCTAAACGCCTGATGAAAAAATTCCCGTCGCTCAAAAAGGAAATTCAAACGCTTATTTCAGAACTTAAAGAAGAACCAACCAAAGGAACTTCAATCGGTCATGACTGCCACAAAATACGCCTTGCCATTGCAAGTAAAGGAAAAGGAAAGTCTGGTGGTGCAAGGGTTATTACACATTTAGTGTACAAAAACGATACAGTTTATTTGCTCTCCATATTTGATAAATCTGATATGGAAAACCTTACCGATAAAGAAATTCTGGAACTTATAAAGTTGATACCATAAAAAAGCCCCGGTTCTCCGAGACTTTAATATCTATTGTTGTTCTATTATTTCGTAACATCCACAATAATTGCTATAGCAAATAAAACCAGCGTTAACAACGCAGAGTAACTAATAACAAGGGCTAAATAATACAGCCCTTTGTGTTCGTTTTTGGTGTTTGATAATTCTTTTAACTTTCTAATATTGGCTATTGGCGTCATTATAGAAGATTTATAACCATTCTTAGAAAGTACGTATAGTATATTAACTGAAGAAACAGCATGGGCAATCCCAACAACCATAATCATAATGCCCATCTCCTTCGTAACCAGCTGAAAAGAAACCATACCCGCCTGTGAAATTGGTAGATTTCCCAGCGAAATCATCTACATTAAAATTAGTTCCCTTGTTTGGTACAATTATTATTAGATTAAATGACAGGGGCAGCTTTGCAGTGGTGGGTAATACCACACGATACAATCGTGCGGTAGCGGGGGTGTATTGTTGCTACAGCGCAATACTGTTAGTGCGTTAAGGATGGATATTGGAGGCGCGACTTTGAGTCGCACCTCCAATGATGCGTTCAAAAGAATACCTAGACGGTAGCGTGGGAAAGAAATACCATAACTAGTGTCATGTCAAGACTATTATGTCGCCTAGCCACCATCAGGGTCGTTGACCACTGAAGAAGCCTACCCTGCCAATGGTTGCAAACCTTGGCAGTGGTTCAACCGCCAAAGCAAAAATGACATGACTCTAGCATATATTTTTGTATATAATACTGTAGCTTGAACTAAAGTTTAAACAGAACCTAACGAAACTTTTCCCACCACTGGCAGATCCTATGCCCAACGGCTTTGTTGTTTAGATTTTGTTAACGAAGCAAGCTACTTTTATCAGGGGATCCCTATCTGAACACGCCAACACAGATTACCGAAACAACATTTGATATTCATATAAAAATTCTTTGTATTTCTCCGTGCCAACCTTTGTGGGCTCTGTGGTTAATATTTACGATCATTTATCCCCAACTTGTCAACATCCGTGTTTTTTCAGCTTTCAATCCTGTATATTTGTACTTACGTTTTACCTGAATAATGTCCTGCGTATGTACCTGATTTTTGATACTGAAACTACCGGGTTACCAAAGAATTACAATGCCCCTGTGTCGGATTCCGATAACTGGCCAAGGCTCGTGCAAATTGCCTGGCAACTGCATGATGCTTCCGGTAAGCTTATCAACCATCAGAATTACATCGTAAAGCCTGTTGGTTTTGACATTCCGTTTAATGCGGAAAAAGTACACGGCATTTCCACCGAACGGGCATTAAAAGACGGGCATGACCTGTCCTTCGTACTCACGGAATTTGAGCATGCTCTTGAGCGGACCGACTGGGTCATAGGCCACAACATCGAGTTCGACCTCAACATCATGGGAGCTGAGCACTACCGCGAACAGGTGGAGTCGGTGATGACAAAAAAAACCGTAGTCGACACCAAGGACAAAGCTACCGATTTCTGTGCCATACCTGGTGGAAAAGGCGGCAGGTTCAAATGGCCCACCCTTACCGAACTGCACATCAAACTGTTTGACAAACCCTTTGACGAGGCCCACGATGCAGCCTACGATGTGGATGCCACAGCCAAATGTTTTTTCGGTCTTCTGAAAGAGCGGGTAATCCCATCCATTGATGGGCGAAAGGTGGAAGATATCATCTACGAACCGCCCAAACTTGCAGCAGCCAATTTCGCTGCTGCAAGAAGTGAGGGTTCTGCTGCCGAGGCTGCTGAAGAAAGGCTTAGTGCCGGCACCGAAACGGCTTCGGAACTAATTGAAGAACCTTTTTCTCACCTGCATTGCCATTCACAATTCTCCGTGCTGCAAGCCACCACGGAAATTGAATCACTGGTTGGTGCTGCTAAAAATATGGGCATGCCGGCTATAGCCCTGACCGACCATGGCAACATGATGGCCGCTTTTAACTTTGTAAAAACAGCATTAAAAGCAGAAATCAAGCCTATTGTAGGGTGCGAGTTTAATCTCTGCCGCAATCATAAAAATAAAAGCCAGAAAGACGACGGATTTCAGGTAGTGTTGCTGGCCAAAAACAAAGCCGGATACCATAACCTGGCCAAACTGGCTTCCATTGCTTATATTGATGGATTTTATTATCTTCCCAGAATTGATAAGGAAGTCCTGGTTCAATACAAGGATAACCTGATTGTCCTTACCGGAGGATTGTGGGGCGAAGTGCCCTATACTATTTTGAACTTTGGCGAGTCGCAAGCCGAGGAAGCCTTTCTGTGGTGGAAAGAACAATTTGGTGAGGATTTCTATATTGAGCTAAACCGTCATGGCGTAGAAGAGGAAGAAATTGTAAACAAAACACTGCTGAAATTCGCTAAAAAACATGGGGTGAAGTACCTGGCTGCCAACAATACATATTATACGGGTAAGGAAGATTCAAAAGCCCACGACATTCTCCTTTGTGTGAAAGACGGAGAAACCGTGGACAAACCAAAAAAATACATTGGCAAACGTGGCCGTGAATTCCGCTATGGTTTTCCAAATGACGAGTTTTATATCAAGTCGCCTGAAGAGATGAAGGCCTTGTTTGCCGATTTGCCTGAAGCCATTTACACCACCAATGAGGTTGTTGAAAAGATTGAACCCTTTACCCTGGAGCGGGAGGTGCTCCTGCCGAAATTTAACATCCCGGAGGAGTTTCAGGATGCACGTGACAAGGATGATGGTGGTAAGCGTGGCGAAGTGAATTATCTTCGTCACCTTACATACGAAGGGGCTAAACAACGATACAAGGAAATTACTCCGGAGATTAAGGAAAGGCTTGATTTTGAGTTGGAGGTAATTGAAAAAACCGGCTACCCCGGGTATTTTCTTATCGTACAGGATTTTACTACTGCCGCACGTAAAATGGATGTTTCTGTTGGTCCGGGCCGGGGGTCTGCTGCAGGCAGTGCTGTGGCTTATTGCATTGGCATCACCAATGTGGATCCGATTGAATACGATCTGCTGTTTGAGCGTTTCCTGAACCCTGAGCGGGTTTCTCTGCCGGATATTGACATCGATTTTGATGATGAAGGCCGCCAGCGTGTCATTGATTATGTGATTGACAAATACGGGGCCAACCAGGTGGCACAAATCATCACCTATGGTACCATGGCTGCGAAATCGTCCATCCGCGATACGGCACGCGCCCTGAACCTGCCCCTGCCCGATGCCGACAGGCTGGCAAAACTGGTACCCGATATCAAACTCTCCAAGTTATTCTCCCTGGATGATAAAGCCCTGGCTGAAATACTTAAAAACAACAGCGACAGCATGGCCATGGCCCGGGAATTAAAAACCATCTCCACCGGCGATGACGATCTGGCTAAAACCCTGAATCAGGCCCGCATCCTTGAAGGTTCTGTACGGAATACCGGTATCCATGCCTGTGGGGTTATCATTACACCCGATGATATTACCCGGTTTGTACCGGTAGCCCTGGCCAAGGATACTGAAATGTACTGTACCCAGTTTGATAACTCGGTGGTGGAAAACGCCGGGTTGTTAAAAATGGACTTCCTTGGACTGAAAACCCTCACGCTCATCAAACATGCCGTAAAGAATGTGAAAAAGCGGCACAAAGTGGACCTTGACCCGGACAGCTTTCCAAAAGACGATGAAGAAACTTACAAGCTTTTCCAACGTGGCGAGACAGTGGGAATTTTCCAGTATGAATCGCCCGGCATGCAAAAATACCTGAAGGAACTTAAACCGACCGTATTTGCTGACCTCATTGCCATGAACGCCCTGTACCGTCCGGGACCTTTGGAATATATTCCACAATTCATTAAAAGAAAACACGGACAGGAGGCCATTACCTACGACCTGGATGATATGCACGAGTTCCTGGAAGAAACCTACGGAATCACAGTTTACCAGGAGCAGGTGATGTTGCTCTCGCAAAAACTCGCAGGATTTACCAAAGGTGAAGCCGATATGCTGCGCAAAGCCATGGGAAAAAAAATATTTGCCCTGCTGGAAAAACTCAAACCCAAATTTATTGAACAAGGCGCAGAAAAAGGATATCCAAAAGATAAACTGGGAAAAATATGGAAAGACTGGGAGGCCTTTGCTTCTTATGCATTCAATAAGTCGCACTCCACCTGTTACGCCTGGGTAGCTTACCAGACTGCCTACCTGAAAGCACACTACCCATCAGAATACATGGCCTCGGTGTTGAGCAACAACATGAACGATCTGAAAGAAGTTACCTTCTTCATGGATGAGTGCCGCCGCATGGGCATCAATGTGCTTGGCCCGGATGTAAACGAGAGCCACGGAGGTTTTATGGTGAACCAAAACGGGGACATCCGCTTTGGCATGGCAGCCATTAAAGGAGTAGGCGCTCACGCTGTGGAGCACATCATCGAAGAACGAGAGAAAAACGGACCGTACTTGGATATTTACAATTTCGTGGAACGCGTCAACCTGAATACAGTGAATAAAAAGAACCTCGAAGGCCTGGCGCTGGCCGGGGCTTTTGACGAATTTCCGGATATTAAACGGCACCAGTTTTTTCATCCGAATGATGACGGCACCATCTTTCTTGATACCCTCATCAGGTATGGTAACCTGACCAAATCACAAACTACCGGTACCTTGTTTGATTTTGAAAGCACCTATCAGGATGCCCAGACAAAACCTGAGATACCGGAATGTGAAGAATGGTCGCAACTTGAAATTCTGAAACGCGAAAAAGAGCTGATAGGTATCTACCTGTCGGCCCATCCGCTTGACACCTTTAAGTTTGAGTTGGAAAACCTTAACACCACCCCACTTTCGGCAATGAAAGATTTGGCTGCATTGAAGGACAGGGAGATTTCAATTACAGGCATGGTCACCCATGCCTCTGAAAAAATAGCAAAAAACGGAAACCCTTATGGCAGCCTTACAATTGAAGACTATACTGATTCATACAACCTGATGCTCTTCTCTAAAGAATATGTGAAATATAAAAATTATTTTGGCAAAGGATATTTCCTTTTAATTAAAGGCAGGGTGCAGGAACATCCCTGGAGAAAGGATGGATCGCTGGAATTCAAAATCAATTTCATCCAAATGTTGTCTGAATTACGGGATGAAGGATTTAAAAATGTTTTGCTGAAAGTACCTGTACAACTGGTGTCAGAAACCCTGATTCACGAAATTGAACAATTTGTCGATAAAAATGGAAAAACCCTGCTTAAATTTATGATTTACGACCGGGAAAATTCGGTAGCTGTTGATATGTTTTCAAGGACCAAAAAAGTAAACCTTTCAGACGGTTTTATCCGTTATCTGAAAATGAATGACGAAATAGAATATAAAGTGAGTTGATATGCCTATGGTGAAGGACATCAGGCCATATAAAAATAATACTTACTGATGAATGTTGTACCCATTCAACTTTTTTAATAATTTAGCGTTACTGAGTTTACGTGAAAATAATTTAATAACGAATTAATATATACATTATGACAGTAGAAATTACAGATGCTAATTTTGAAGAGGTTATCCTAAAAGCCGGAAAACCTGCGTTGGTGGATTTTTGGGCAGAATGGTGTGGCCCCTGCCGGATGGTTGGCCCAATCGTTTCTGATATTGCCGAGGAATATAAAGACAAAGTGGTGGTTGGAAAACTTGACGTGGACAGCAATCCCGGAGTTGCCGGTAAATATGGAATCCGTAACATCCCTACTATTTTGTTTTTCAAAGATGGCGAAGTAGTTGACAAGCAGGTTGGTGCTGTGCCAAAAGCATCACTTACCAAAAAAGTTGACGGAATTTTGTAATAATAATACTTTAACCTTAATGAACCCCGTTCATCATGGTGTCCGGGGTTTTATTTATTATGACAGTAAAGCGAGTATCGGTTTTTTGCGCGTCAAGCTCCAGGGTTAATCCTGAGTATTTCACCCTGGCAAAAGCTATTGGCAAGGAATTGGCTGTAAATAAAATAGAACTTGTTTACGGCGCCGGGGCCATTGGCTTAATGGGCTGCATCGCAGACATGTGCCTGGAACATAAGGGACAGGTTACGGGTATCATTCCGTACTTTATGAAAGAACTGGAATGGGCACACAATAACCTCACCCAATTGTTGCTTGTGGATGATATGCATGAACGCAAGAAGCAGCTTATTATGAATACAGATGCCATTGTAGCATTGCCCGGTGGTGTGGGTACCCTGGACGAATTGCTTGAGGCAATAACCCTAAAGCAGCTGGGGCAGATAACCATCCCGATCATCATTGTCAATCCTGATGGATTTTATGATCCCCTTTTGAATATGTTTGAAAATCTGATAGCGAATAATTTTATGCGACCGCAACACCGGGATATCTGGACCGTAATTACCACACCCGAGGAGCTGGTGCCTTCCCTGAAAGATGCCCCTGAATGGGATGGTTCTATTGTAAAGATTGCACAAATGTAGCGCGGTTTAAAACCTCCGTCCTATTACAAGCACATCATCAATTTGTTCGATATCCCCACGCCATTCTTCAAAAAAATCTTCCAAATGTTTTTTCTGCGTTTTCAAATCTTCATGGTGAATATCTAAAAGAAATTCTTTAAAGGCTTTTGATTTTAGTTTTTTACCATCGGGCCCGCCAAACTGATCAGGGTACCCATCAGAAAATATATACATCATATCGCCTTTTTCAATGGCTATGGTATGGTTGTCAAATTCAGCCTCCACACCTGTTGATCTTCCAATAGGAAAACGATTGGCTTTTGTTTCTATCAATTCGCCGTTGCGGAAGATATACAACGGATTGTAAGCCCCGGCATACTGCAATTCCCTGGTCATGGGATCATACGACACAAAAGCCAGATCCATGCCGTCGGCCACACGCCCACCGTTTTTCTGATGCAGGGTAAGGCGCACTTCAAGATTAAGCTGATTCAGTACTTCTGCCGGCTGCATCATTTCATATTCTTTTACAATCTTATTCAACGAGTTGTATCCGATAAATGACATAAAGGCTCCTGGTACGCCATGGCCTGTGCAATCCACGGCTGCGAAAAACTCCTTGCCTCCCTGGGTAGCGAACCAATAAAAATCACCGCTAACAATGTCTTTTGGCTTAAAAAACACAAAGGTATTCTTCACCGGAATATCCGGCGGCAACAGGGCAAACTGTATATTCTGTGCATAACGGATGCTGTCTGTCACATCTTTATTCTTCAGGGCCAGTTCTACATTGGCTTTAGTAAGTTCAATGGTACGCTCTTTTACTTTATCTTCCAGGAGTTTGTTTTCACGCTTCAGGTTTCTTTCCCTGATTTTTATCCAGAGAAAAACAATCCCGGTCACTACCAGTATCGCGCTTACAATAAACCACCATGTTTTGTAAAAGGGCTGCTTAATTTCAAAACTGTAGGTAAGGGGCCTGCTGTTCATAATTCCCATGCTGTTTCGGGCAATTAATTTAAAGGTATAAGTACCGGGAAGCAGGGAATAACTCACACTGGTCTCGTGTGTGGGCGGTTGCCAGGCTTCATCATATCCTTCAAGCATATATGTGTATTCAACCATCTCAGGATTGGTAAGATCCACACAGTTAAACTCAAAAACAATGGATTTTTTACTGTGATGCAGCTTCAATCCCCCATGCATTTTTTGTTCTTCCAGGTTGACCAGCATTCTGGAAATGTGTGTTAAGGGTTCCTGCTCAATCGTTCTTTCTTTATCCGGAGAAAAACAGGTGACGCCATTGATGGTACCGAACCAAAGCCGGCCTTTTGAATCCATTGTAGTTGCATTGTTTTTGGTTTCAATGCCCACAAATCCATTGGCCGTAGTGAAAGATTGTATGCGTTCCGAACCCGGATCGATCCGGTTTAATCCTTTGTTAGTACCCACGTAAATCCGGTTTTGTGCATCTTTATTAAGCAGGTTCACCAGATTTGACAACAAACCATCCCTGGTTGTGTAGTTTTTTTTAATGGTATCATTTGCCACAACCAGAAGGCCCCGTCCTTCGGTCCCAACCCATATATTGCCATTTTCATCCTGAAGAAATGCAAGCGGGGTATATGTTTCAAGCGCAGGAATCTTTTCAAATGTATCCAGTTTTGGATTAAACCTGGCCACTCCGGCCCCTTGTGAACCAATCCAGATGTTTTGTTCTGAATCAATATACAGGGCTGAAATAATATTTCCGGCAATACCCCTGCCAAGCACCATATCCATTTTTCCGGAGCTTATTTCATAGTATCCCAGGCCCTGATCAGTGCCAATCCAAAGATGGTTTTCAGCATCAATAACCATGGCATTGATAATGGGAATGTATGGAATAATATAAGTATTGATATCAAAATGTGGGGTGAGCCTTCCGGTTCTGCGGTTGTAAAAATACATCCCCCCTCCTTCGGTGCCTATCCAGAGGTTATTATTATTATCCGGCTCAATAATTCTGACGTTGTTATGCAGCAAGGAATTGCCTGCATGAAAATATTTAATAAAAGCTTCATCATGTGGTTTGGAGGGATCATACACTGAAATTCCCCCATCTGTTCCAAACCATATCAGGGAATCCTCATCCTGATAGATTTCCCACACCTGATCGCTCAACAGTCCCTTTTCTTCATCTTCCCTGATGGTAAAAAACTCCTCTCCTTTAAAAACATAAAATCCGTTTTTCAGGGTGCCCAGCAGGAGGTTTCCATCAAGATCTTCGGCAAAGCATGTGATTTGATTGGCGTCAAGTCCGTTTTCCTTATTAAATGCCTTGAAATCACTGCCATCAATGCGGGTTATTCCTCCCTTTACAAAGCGGTCATCAATGTTGCTGGTCCATATGTGCCCCTGGGAATCTTCAAAAATGGACCAAATGTAGTTGGTCTCCAGTCCGTCTTTATAATCAAAATATTCAATCGCTCCGGTAACAGGCTCATGTTTCACCAAACCGCCATTTTGTGTCCCATACCAGATATTACCCTTTGAATCCTCGTGCATGCAGGTTTTGGCAAAATATTTTGTCAGTCCCTCAGGCAGGTAATTGACAAAAATATTCGAATCAGGCAAAAACTGTTTAATCCCGAATTCAGTAATAAGAAAAAGGGTGCTGTCAAGGGCATTGGTACCACCAAATACGAGGTCACTGAGCCGCCCTCCCTTGTAGTTATCAATTTCTATCTCTGCGATTGGAGCATCCGGATTGAGCAGGCGATAGGCTCCGTTTCCATAAGTTGTAAACCACAAGCTGCCTTCCTTATCCGGAATGATGGCCGTAATATCTTTGGTATTGTTTAATTCAGAATAAGGAATGCGTTCAAATGTATTATGATCATAACGGGTAATTCCTCCATTGAGATGACCAATCCAGATGACATTTTTCTCATCTACATATAAGGTTTTTACTCCTCCGGGTGAGAGGCCCTCTTCAGTGGTAAAATTGATAAAGTGTGTTCCGTCAAAACGGGTTAAACCACCCAGCGAGCCCAACCAAACATACCCCTCCTTATCAATAACAATGGTGTAAACTTTTGAATCGAGTAGTCCGTCCCCTCCGCTATAATTTTCAAAATGGTATACCTGGGCAGACGTCAAAGAAACATGTAACAGAAAACACAGCATTCCAATGATTAATGAAAAACTGTACCTCCTCTTAATATCCCCGCTGACTGTGGCCATGCCAATTCATAAATTTAAATCACAAATTACCCGGTATATTCGTTAGTCACGGGTAATGAAGAAAAATGTACCATTTTCATCTTCAAGCCCTTGTATTTTACCAAACTTGGGCTTTTGCTGGTTATTGCTTTCCACAGCTTTGGTTACCTTTTGTACAATCTCATCAATAGGTATGCAGGCATTTGGATTGCTCATGAGGGTATTTGCAAAGGTACGGGTAAACTGCGAATTATCTACAGCCAGCTCATATCCGGCTGATGATAATACCTGAGATGATTTAAACCGGGTGGCTTTCCAGTCATCGCATGAGCGACTTTCATTTGTTGAACGCATGGCCTGATAAAAGGTAGGCCCTGATTCGCATGCATCAGTAACAATAAGTGTATGCGTTACATATTTGGAATAGCCCTGCATGGCAGCTTTTAAAGCATTAATATTGTAATAAGTAAACTCATCATCCCGGTTGGCATCCACTGGAACCCAGTAACCCGTTTCGTTAATAAACTTCCCGTGACCGGCATACCAAATCAGCAGTGAATTTACATTGTTGCTGCGAACCAAATCCCGTAGCTCAATGGAGAAGAACCGTTCCATTTCAGCTTTGGACATATCAATTTTGTGAATCAGGTTATCAATCCTGTAATTTGCCAGGGCCCCTTTCATCAGGGTTACATCCTTGGTTGGCCCCTCAAGGCTGGCAAAATTAGAATAATTGGAATTCTCAATAAATATCGCCCAGGTTTTGCCCATGGGATTTTCCCCATCACTGTTGTTACGTTTAAGGTTGTAAACCACCAGTTGCTCATTACCAAACTGGTCAACGGCTTTTACAGAAATTTTGTTTTTGTTTCTGATGTCAATGGTTGCTGAAAAGCCGGGATTCAGGCTTTCAGGTTGATAACTTGCCGCTACACCTTCAATAAAAATGGATGATATTTTGCTGGCATCGGTAATCTTACCTTCAATATAAAGATTGGAACCGTTGTTTTCCAGGGTAATGTCATTGTTATCTGATGCATAGGGCGCAATAAGCTTAATCTTTGGTGCTTCAATTTCGGTGCGGGTAATGGCATAACTGGTTTGTAAAATGTTGTTGTATATATCACCGGTAGTTACTGAAATGCGATCGGCATCACTCACCGGTATGTTATAAGCAAATTCAGCGCCATCATCCGTAACCTCCAGTGGAACTTCAACATTGTTAATTTTTAAAAATTCGATTTTGCTTTCGTCCAGCACCCTCCCGCTTATCATAATTTCATTGCTGTTAATAGGTACTTCCAGCAACTGATTATTGATAGGCCTGGGTGAAAGAATCTGCAATTCCGGCTTAACGCTTTCTCTGTTTAGTTTTAATAGACGCTCCTCAGCGCTAGCCAGCAATTCTTTGGCTTCTTTGTCATTCTCTACCAGGGTTGCCAGCTTTTTATAATCCTTGATGGCTGCTTTGAAACTGGCAATTTTTTCGTAGGATTGTGCCCGTTGATAGTATGCTTCAGCATACGTATCATCCAACAACAATGCCTGGTTAAAATCGTTAATGGCATTCTGATGCTGGGTAAAATCCTGATAATACTGTGCCCGCTTAAAGTAAAGCTTAGGATTTTTTGGATCAACCAGGATGGCTTTTGAAATATCATTGATGGCATTTGGAAAATCGAGCTTTGCTTTGGAAATGGCGCTTCGTACAATGTAAGCATCAATATTGTTTGGTTCAAGCTCAATGGCCTTGTTTATGTTTTCCGTAGCATCGGCCAGGTTTTTGCCTTCAAGCTGACGGTTGGCCAGGGCAATGTAAGCAGGGGTATATTTTTTGTCCTTGCCAATGGCTTTTTCAAAATCACGCTCGGCACCTGAAAAATTCTTCAGCTTTTCAGATACTAGCCCGTGATAATAATAATTCTGGGCTGTAAGCTTAAGTTCGAACGTCTGCTCGGCAACCTTTAAAGCGTTATAATAATCTTCCAGCTCCATGAGTACAAGCACCTTTACCTGCAAGGCCGCAAGATTTCGTTCCTTCAGGTTTAGGGCCTGGTTAAGCATCTCCAGTGCATCCTCGTAGCGGCCGATATCATAAAGCACCCTTCCGGCGTGATAAAAAACTTCTGTGTCGCGTGTAATGAAAACAGCGGCACGTTTATAATCTTCAGCAGCCTGAGGCAAATCATTAATGCGCTCAAAGGTTTGTGCCCGCAATAAATAGGCATCCGCATAATCCGGGTCTATCTCAATGGCTTTATTCAGCAGATCAATGGCATCGCTGTATTTTTGGTTTTCAATGAAATCTTCTGCGGTTTTGTAGAATTTCTTCGGGTTTTGCGCCTGTGTGTGAATCAGATAAGATGGCAGAATTAAAAAACAAAGTACTGCAACTAGACTTTTCATGGCTTAATTAATCTTTAAAATTGGTTATCAACAGGTTAACAATTCCTTATATGCCTCAAATATACAAATATTTAAATAACATAGGTTATTGTTTCACGAATAATGTCAGGGTTAACATAACAAGCGATTCTTACATTATTAGTCGGACTCAGACTATCGCATCAGGGTATCTTGTTCCAAAGCATAAGCATGTCCTGATTCAGGTTAATAATTTTGGTTCTCGCAGGGGGCAAAACAGGTGCCTTAATGCCTCGCTTAAACTGGACAGCCCCGGTGAATACACGGGCTTCATCCCAAAGTCCGGCATCAATAAACGACTGCAGCAACACCGCTCCTCCCTCGATGATGACAGAGTTAACAGGATAATGTACGAGTTTTCGCATGATTTGGTTTAAAACATTGGTAGAAAAATCAATCTTAGCCCACGCTACATTCTTCCTTTTCCCTTTTTTATCCGCTGAAAAGACTAATGTAGGTGCTTCTTCGTTAAACAGCGCCAGATGAGCAGGCAATTGGCTGGTCCTATCGATGACTATTCTTAGTGGCTGTTTTCCGGGCCAGTCACGCAGGGTAAGGCTGGGATTATCTTTTATGGCTGTATGTGTTCCCACAAGGATGGCATCTTCTTCTGCACGCCAGCGGTGAACCAGTTTACGTGCTGTTTCACCGGTTATCCAGTTTATTTTTGGTGATTCCCCAGGCAGGCGCTGGCGATCCAGAAAACCATCGCCAGACTGGGCCCATTTTAGAATGATGTAGGGCCGTTCTTTTTCCTGGACACAAAAAAATCGCTTGTTGAGTTCACGTCCCTGATTCTCCGATACTCCGGTAACCACTTCAATGCCATGGGCCCGCATGCGTTCAATTCCCTGTCCGGCAACTTTCCTGTTGGTATCAATGGTGGATATAACAACCTTTTTAATTTGTTTCTGGATTATGAGATCCGCACAAGGAGGTGTACGCCCGTGATGTGAGCAGGGTTCAAGATTCACATACAATACTGCTTCCTTTAACAATTCCTGATCTTTCACAGCACGGATAGCTTCTACCTCGGCATGAGGGAACCCGGCCTGATGGTGGTAACCTTCCCCAATAATCCTGCCTTTATGAACAATTACCGAACCTACCAACGGATTTGGAGAAGTATTACCGGTTGCCAGAGCAGCCAGTTCAAAACATCGTTGCATATAAAGTTCGTCCATCCGGATGAATTTTTCATCGAATATCGGAAATATAGCGGACATCACAAACTGCAAAAGCCAAAGGGCATAAACCGGAAGTAAATAATATTTTCTGCAAATTGACATTTATCATGGTGTAGAAATTTAGAATTAAAATAAATAAGTGAAATATATTCCAATAAAAAATTGAAAATTAAATGAATAGTTTATTTCTTGATCCATGTTCAGAAAGGAACTGGCATGTTCAAAATCAAAGAATTACAACCAGCACTTTTGCAACTCGTTATTTTAAGTATATTTGTTGCTTGACAAATTTTTTGGTTTGCGTGAATAACTCTATTTTACATACAATCTACATCCGGAATCAACACCCTAACATCATATCATTTTTGCAAATAAATTCATTATGTCGAATCAATAAAATTTAAAATCTTATGGGAACAATATTTTGGCTTATTCCCCTTGCTGCATTGTTAGCGTTACTATTTGCTTATGTGTTCTTCAAAAACATGATGAAGAACTCGGAGGGTACGGATCGAATGAAAGAAATTGCCCAGCACGTCCGAGATGGTGCCATGGCATATCTTACCCGCCAATACCGGGTAGTAACGCTTGTTTTTGTGGTATTATTCGTTCTTTTAACAGTACTGGCTTATTTCGGAGTCCAGAACCCCTTTGTGCCAGTGGCATTCCTGACAGGTGGTTTTTTCTCAGGATTATGTGGTTTTCTTGGAATGAAAACAGCAACATTTGCATCCGCCAGAACAGCTCACGGAGCGTCTTCTTCGCTAAACAAAGGATTACAGATTGCTTTCCGCAGTGGTGCCGTGATGGGATTGGTAGTTGTTGGGTTTGCATTGCTCGATATCGCCCTGTGGTACCTGGCTCTTAGTAAGCTGGTTTATACCCCGGAGCACATGCAGAATGGACTGGAATTTCTGGGATTACATTTTGTACATGCCGGGACCACAGAACATGCAAAAATGATTGAAATCACAGTGACCATGCTCACCTTTGGTATGGGTGCCTCAACTCAGGCATTGTTTGCACGCGTTGGTGGTGGTATTTATACCAAAGCTGCCGATGTTGGAGCTGACCTGGTTGGTAAAGTTGAAGCCGGTATTCCTGAGGATGACCCACGGAACCCGGCAACCATTGCTGATAACGTAGGTGATAATGTTGGTGATGTGGCCGGTATGGGCGCTGACTTATACGAATCGTATGCCGGTTCCATCCTTGCAACCGCAGCACTTGGGGCAGCTGTCCCTGTGATGCTTACCGATATGTCCCAGGAAAAAATGGTGGTAGCCCCAATGCTTGTGGCTGCGATTGGTATTATTCTATCCATTCTTGGGATATTCCTGGTACGCACCAAAGAATCTGCAACTCAAAAAAACCTGCTAAATGCCTTATTGTTGGGTACCGGTGGGAGCTCTGTTTTAATCCTTGCTGCCATGGCCGGCTTAGCCGCTTTGGGCTGGGTAACCTGGGGCGTGTTTGGTTCTGTAGTGGTAGGCCTTATTGCCGGTGTTATCATCGGGCAGGCAACTGAATATTTTACTTCTGATGAATATAAACCTACTAGAGGAATTGCAAAACAGGCCCAACAGGGCCCGGCTACAACCATTATTGATGGTATTGCTGTGGGAATGTTCTCAACATGGGTACCTGTTGTTACCATCGTAGCTGGTATTATTGGTGCATTTGGATTTGCCGGAGGTTTCCAGCACTTTGCACTGGGTGTGTATGGTATTGGATTTGCTGCAGTTGGTATGCTTTCCACTTTAGGTATTACCCTTGCTACCGATGCTTTCGGTCCGATTGCTGATAACGCCGGTGGTAATGCTGAGATGGCCGAGCTTCCTCCCGAAGTACGCGAACGCACAGATGCACTGGATATGCTAGGTAACACAACTGCTGCAACCGGAAAAGGTTTTGCCATTGGTTCGGCTGCCTTAACAGCTATGGCACTACTTGCGGCTTACATGGAAGAAGTAAGGCTGTGGCTTGGTAAACTGGCAGACACCAGTGTTGAAGGATTTATGAAAGTAGGTGATATCCTGTTTTATACCGATATTGCTCCTGCTGTTGTTGATGGTGAAACAGCCATCAAACTGTTTGATGCCAGCATCCGTGACTTTGGTGCTGCATATGACTTATCTATGTTTAACCCCTTGTTGCTTGGCGGTATTTTCCTCGGTGCCATGATGGCCTTTGTGTTCTGCGCTATGACCATGAAAGCTGTAGGACGTGCTGCCGGAGCTATGGTGGATGAAGTGCGTCGCCAGTTCAAAGAAATTCCAGGCATTATGGAAGGAACAGCCACCCCTGAATATGCAAAATGTGTGGCTATCTCTACCAAAGGTGCACAACGCGAGATGGTAATTCCTTCACTTATCGCCATTATTGTTCCGGTTTTGGTTGGCATATTTTTGGGCGTAGCTGGTGTGGTTGGATTGCTTGTTGGCGGCCTTACCACCGGTTTTACCCTGGCTTGTATGCTAAATAATTCAGGTGGGGCCTGGGATAATGCAAAAAAATTCATTGAAAAAGGAAATTACGGAGGAAAAGGCAGCGAAGCACACCATGCCGGTGTTGTTGGCGATACCGTAGGTGATCCCTTTAAAGATACTTCCGGTCCTTCCCTGAATATCCTGATTAAACTAATGACCATGGTTTCTGTAGTGATGGCCGGATTAACCGTTGCTTCAGGATTTTTTGGATAGAAAAAAAATATTTCTATTGCTTTATAGCCGGAGGTATTAAGCCTCCGGCTTTTTTTTTTGAAAAAATTGCCTTTTTCATCTTACAAAGAAGGCATTTATTTGTTATCTTCAATTACAGAATAACAATCAATAGCTATGCAGAAACCCATACTTGTTCAGAATGATCCCTGGCTTGAACCGTATCAGGGTGTTATTCAACAAAGGATAAATAAAACAAATGCGGTCTTAAACAAAATCACCTCTACAAGTGGTTCGCTGGAATCATTTGCCATGGGCCATCACTATTTTGGTTTACACCGCATGCCCGGTTCATGGGTGTTCAGGGAATGGGCCCCCAATGCCACAGCCATATTTTTGATAGGAGAATTCAACGACTGGCAGGAACAGGAGGCCTATCAGTTACAAAAAATCAGTGATGAAAACTGGGAGATTGAGCTGCCCGTGGACCGTATTCAACACCAAAAGCTGTATAAACTAAAAATATATTGGCACGGTGGCTCGGGCGAACGACTCCCCTCCTACACCAAACGGGTGGTACAGGATCCTGAAAACAATATTTTCAGCGCCCAGGTATGGCAGCCCGAATCGCCTTATGAATGGTACCATCCGAAACCTGTATCAAGGGTGGAATATCCCTTTATCTATGAATCACATGTGGGCATGGCCACAGAAGATGAACGCGTAGGGACATACAATGAATTCCGGGAGCACATCCTGCCCAGAATAAAGAAAGCCGGGTACAACACCGTGCAACTGATGGCAATCATGGAACATCCGTACTATGGTTCTTTTGGGTATCATGTGTCCAACTATTTTGCTGCATCCTCCCGCTTTGGAACACCCGAAGAACTTAAAATGCTTATCGACACTGCACATGGCATGGGCATCGCTGTTATCATGGATGTAGTGCATTCCCATTCCGTGAAAAACGAAAATGAAGGACTGGGACGTTTTGACGGGACCCCATACCAGTATTTCCACGATGGCCCCAGGAGAGAGCACAAAGCATGGGATTCGCTGTGTTTTGACTATGGAAAAGACCAGGTGATGCATTTCCTTCTCTCGAACATCCGCTTCTGGATGGAGGAATACCATTTTGACGGGTTCCGTTTCGATGGGGTAACCAGCATGATCTATTATGACCACGGACTGGAGAAGGCTTTTACCAGTTACGACAGTTATTTTGACGGCGGGCAGGACGAGGATGCCCTCACCTATCTTACATTGGCCAACAAGCTCATTCATAGTGTTAACCCGGATGCTATCAGCGTGGCTGAAGAAGTAAGTGGCATGCCCGGGCTGGCTGCACCGGTTGAATGGGGCGGCCAGGGATTTGACTTCCGGCTGGCCATGGGAACCCCGGATTACTGGATTAAAATTATCAAAGAAAAAAGCGATGATGCCTGGAACATGACAGAAATGTTTCATGAACTAAGCAGCCACCGTGCCGATGAAAAAACCATAGGCTATGCTGAGTCGCATGACCAGGCCCTCGTAGGCGACAAAACCATCATTTTCCGCCTCATCGATAAGGAGATGTACTGGCACATGAATAAAGACTCGGAAAATCTGCTTATTGACAGGGGCATTGCGTTACATAAGATGATTCGGCTTATCACAGCTGCTACTGCCGGTGGTGGTTACCTTAATTTTATGGGAAACGAATTTGGCCATCCCGAGTGGATTGATTTCCCCAGGGAAGGCAACAACTGGTCATACAAATACGCCCGCAGGCAATGGTCGCTGGTGGATAATGAAAACCTGCGCTATCAGCATCTGGCAGCTTTTGACAAGGCCATGGTTGACATGCTGAAACATGAGCAGCATTTTCAATGGCAATGGTGCCATAAAATCAATGACAACAGCCATGATAATGTGCTGGCCTTTACCCGTGGGGATTTGCTGTTTGTGTTTAATTTCCACCCGACGAATTCTTATACGGATTACGGACTGTTTACCCAGGCCGGAAAATATCACTTACTTCTCAACTCCGACCGCCCTGATTTTGGCGGCTTTAACCGGATTGATGAATCCATTACCTATTTCACCGAGAAAACCGGTAAGATTAAGTCCCCGACCATCCTCAAACTATACCTGCCCAGCCGGGTGGGAATGGTTTTTAAACGGGAGTATACCCCCAGTGTGCGGGATAAGTTGAGGGGGTGAATATTACTGTGTGTTTGAATTTTAGCTTCGTGTACCTTGGAGCAACCCTTTGCGCGCATTTGTGGTTAAGCTTTGAACTACGAAGTATGCACTATGAAGCACAAAGTGTTTTTAACCATGAAGCGCACACCAGCACCCCTTTTTATTTCCTTTTAATTCACTAACTTACTTATGGTTAGCCGGATTACGAAGGAAACCTCGATAATAATGGCTGCCATATTTTTCGACCTGGGCCAGTCTAAATCGTATCATTAGTAGAAACAAACAAGATCGGATGAACCCTGAAAACGAACAAAACCTGATGCAAAAAATTCAGGACTATCTTTCCGATACAGAAGCGCGGGTCTGGCTGCAGGATAATGCCGGGTATTTCAAGGGAATGAACGGTATTGAAATCAGTGAGATTCTGGAAGACATTGAAAAAAAATTTAACCAGTGGATTAACCGGAATATTTTTGAAGAATAATATGATGGCATTGTGGACAATGTAGAAAAAATCAATAATACGGATATCACTAAAGATACGCTGTTGGTAATGAAGGATGAAATCTATAAATCATATCCCGGAAAGGTGGATCTCTTTGAGGATTTTAATGCGAAAATTCTAGACAGCATGTTTTCCACCATGGCTTTTAGCTCCTTACTGGAAAATACTCCCGAAATAGAAACCAGGGTAGAAGAAAAACTGGCTTTCATTGACTATTTTGACCAGACCATTGATTACAAGCTGAAAATGCCCGGCACCATTCTGGAATCCAATGCCCGTGATATACCCGGTGACACCCTGCACTGGAAAGTAGATGCCTACCGGTTTGCAGTTGATGATTATACCGTGTATGCCAAATCAAAGCACATGAATAACGGAATCATTATCATCAGTTTCATTATCCTGTTGGTGTTTATCATGAGTTTCATGAACTACATGCGTAACCGGTTTATGCCTTAGGGGATAAAATTTGATTTATCGCACATTGCTCCTCAAAGGTGCGCAGATTGAATAACCGCCTAAGGCTGAAAAAGAGTAACCAGTTATATTTGCCAATAGGTGAATAAAAATACAAGCAATTCGGGTAATTAGCGGTTGGAGAATAGGCGGATTTAAGAACTATCGGGATGAAAAACCCCGGAAAACAGGAAAATAAATGACTTTTTAGTTACCTCTTGAAAAATCGTAAAACCATCAATCCTGAACGTGCTGAACAGGGTCAGTAGTCATAATTGGTTTACCTCTTCAAACCTCATTCCTGCAACTTTATAATAAACCAGTATCTTTTCCAGCAAGTACAACATTTTATAGCGGGCTTTTGGGGTATCGTGCAGCACAATGATAGAACCGGGCTTAATATGCTTTCTTGCTTTTTCCCATGCTTTTTCCTTCGATAGGGCAGTATCAAAATCATAGGGCATCACATCCCATAGCATAATCCGGTAATCTCTGGAAAGTCTTTTTCGCTGATGCCGTGTTATTTTTCCATAAGGCGGACGAAACAATGTACTCTGAAGTGTTTCCTGTGCCTTTTCAACATCAGAAACATAATCAGCAACAGGTGTTTTTCGTCCATTCAGGTGAGCATAACCATGGTTACCAATGGTATGTCCTTCGTCTTTAATCGCCTGAACCAGACCGGGGTATTCTTCTGCCTGCCTGCCATTGCAAAAAAAAGTTGCTTTGGCATTATTCTCCTTCATCAGTTGAAGAGCCTGGGGCGTAACCTCTGGATACGGGCCGTCATCAAAGGTAATATACAGGGTACGCGAATTTCTGTTTCCATGCCAGATTGCCCAGGGATTTAAGGCAGCATAAAAATCCGGCACATGAAAATATCGCATTATTGAAACATCTGGTTCATCTGCACATTTCCCATCAATGATTCCATCACCTGTTCCACTTCGGCAGACAGTTCCTCCTGGTTATACATCCTGGTTATCCTGCGTAACTCCTGCAAAATATGCATGTTAAGCCGTTTTTCATAATCCACACTCACATCATATTTTGGTGAGAGACTAAGATAATAATCCAGTTCATCCTGTGCCACCTCCATCAACTGGCGTGCAATTTCATTGGCCCTGTCAATGGCATTGATACGGTAATATGCTTCGTTTACTGCGATCATGAAATAATTGTATGGAACACGCTCATGGGGCATCAACTCCATGCATTTATCCAGTACGATCCGGGCAGAATCAAGTTTGCCTTCCTCAACCAGAGCTTCAGCCAGTCTGGCAAAACTGTTTCTGAAATTAGCAAGCATCCGGAGGTTATTCTCATCCAGGTATACATCCGGATCATCCACCCCACCCCAGCGGAATTTATTAATCATGTTGTCATACATCACCTCTGTATCGATCATCCCATGCTGTCCGGGCAATTCAGCTTCTGATTTCACCGGTGATACCAGATAGGCAAGTCCATGTACCAGGAAGTAGTTTTCCAGTCCCAGATAGTTATCGTTTGAAACGGTGATGGCATAATAAATGGGCCGTTCCCAGTTGTTGGTGGCCAACATATCCAGCACTATCAAATGATTTTTGGTTACATAATTCCTGTTCAGCTTCCATTGAAAGGGAGCAAGATGGTCTGCCAGTTCAGGACGCACATAACCGCTTTCGATGATGCTGGCCGAGTCATAAGGTACCACAAAATTCCGTGTTGGAAAATGATCCACCATCTCCCGGTAATTAGGTAATTGTTTGGTCTCCGGAGCATCGCTGGCTACAAAACTCATGGCTTCTTTCAAACTGGTTGGCCTTGTTATCCTGTCCACAAGGTACACTATATCCCTTGTACCCTGACGATACTTATCAGGGGTCAATGAAATTGGCAGAGGTTCAGATTTGTATGCCTTCTGATGCATCTGTTCAATGTACCAGTCGGCTCCCAGATAACTGAGGTTCACTACCCGTACGTCAGTTCTGACACCCTCCACTTCCTGTGCATACCATAGGGGGAAAGTATCATTGTCGCCATTGGTAAACAGAACGGCATTAGGAGCACAGGAATTCAGGTAATTATGGGCAAAGTCACGCGCTGTATACCTTCCGGACCTGTCGTGATCATCCCAGTTTTCAGCTGCCATGATGCCTGGAACAAGCACTCCTGTAAGTACCGTGGCAAGCACTGCTGAGAGCCCGTAAGGAAGCTTTTTGGCAAAAAAGTCGATTACCCCCATCACCCCGATGCCTATCCAGATGGCAAAGGCATAAAAGGAACCGGCATAGGCATAATCCCGCTCCCTGGGCTGTAATGGTGTCTGGTTTAGATATAATACAATGGCCAGGCCTGTCAGAAAAAACAGGATCATAACAATCCAGAAGTCTTTATTATGCTTTTTATAATGATAAAAAGCACCTATTAAGCCGAGCAACAAGGGCAACATGAAATACGTATTCCTGGCCCTATTGTTTTTTAAGCTTTCAGGTAATTCATCCTGTGAACCAAGCCGGGCCTCATCAATGAACTTAATGCCGCTTATCCAGTTTCCCTTGGTGATGTCTTCCTTAAAATGGCCTTGAATATCATTCTGCCGGCCGGCAAAATTCCACATGAAATACCGGAAATACATATAATTTACCTGATAGCGGAAGAAAAACCTCATGTTTTCACCGAAACTGGGTTTCGTCCTTGTCTCAGGTTCGCCGTTTGGTTGCTGTACCTGTATCTTGGTGCCGTCAATATTAGCCCAGCGTTGATAAGCCTGTATATGGTTTTCCTCCGGACTGTACATCCTTGGAAAAATAGTTGAAAACCTGTCGTCATATTCATAGCTTAATTTATACCGGCTGATTTCATATTTCCCGTCTTCCTGAACATATACCGGATCTTCTTCTTCTGAACCGGTAACCGGAGCACTGTAATAATGCCCAAAAAACAAAGGCCTGTCACCGTATTGCTCACGGTTGAGATATGAAAGCAGGTTGAACAGCGTTTCCGGATTATTCTGATCCATGGGGGGATTTGCGTTGGAGCGAATCACAATCATAGCAAAAGAAGAATATCCGATAAGAATCACCGTTATCCCAACCAGAATTGTATTTAATACTGCGTATCTGTTTTTCCCAAATTGATACACAAGGTAAAAAACTACTGCGGTAAACAAAAGGGCCAGAAAAAAATTGCCCAGCATAAGGGGTATCCCGGTAAGGAAAAAAACGCCTGTAAACAATCCAGCCACAATTTTATGATTGGGTATCTGCGCTTTAGTGTAATATAAGCTTGCAACTAATCCGGCAATAAGCAGGGCAACAAATACCATCACCCCGGATTTATAGGATAGGCCCAGGGTGTTGACAAAGAAAATTTCAAAGTGACCGGCCATTTGCACCAGGCCAGGAATAATTCCGTACATGATGGAGGCCAGGATGATGCCGGATACAATCAATGCCAGAACAATTCCATTGCGGCTGGCTTTATAATTTCTAAAGTAATAAATAAGCACAATGGCAGGTATGGCCAGGAGGTTCAGCAGGTGAACACCAATGGATAATCCCATAAGATATGCTATCAATATGATCCATCGGTTGGCAAAAGGCCGGTCGGCAACATTCTCCCATTTCAACATGGCCCAAAACACGATGGCTGTAAACAGGGATGAAGTGGCGTATACCTCACCTTCCACGGCTGAAAACCAGAATGTATCGGAAAATGTATAAGCAAGCGCTCCAATGACACCGCTTCCCATAACGGCAATAACCTGAGGAGTGGTAAGGCTTTTTCCATCCGCAGGAACAAATTTTTTCACCAGGTGGGTAATGGTCCAGAATAAGAAGAGGATGGTAAAAGCACTTGCCAGAGCTGACATGGAATTGACCATAGCAGCTACATTTTCCGGCTCAGAAGCAAACAGCGTAAAAAACCTCCCCATTATCATAAAAAAGGGGGCTCCCGGTGGGTGTCCAACCTCAAGTTTGTAAGCACTGGAGATAAACTCGCCACAGTCCCAAAAACTGGTGGTAGGTTCAATGGTTAAAAGATATACAACAGCTGCTACCAAAAAAACAAGCCAGCCTACAATCCTGTTAAATAACTTAAATTGATCCATTACAATATATTTTTTTTTTACAGGGATGATATTAGACTCCCATAATCAACCAAATTCTTTCGCAAATCTTTATAATTCATCTACCTAAAAAAATGTGATTTCAGATAGAAAAAAATACAGGACAAATAACGAGATTTTTATTTAAACCTGCATAAAATATTCCCTGCAAATAAACACAAAAACATCAAAATAATAACCCAGATTTGAAGCATTTACTATAAGTAATTGAGAAAAATTGACACCTATTTTTATTTGAACACCAAAAAATGATATTATTCACGCAGGATAATTCATTGTTTTTCAACAGGAAAAAACAATTCGTTAAGATATCCCAATAAAAACCAAAGATTATTATTGCAATAAAAAAAATAGTTGTATTTTTGCACTCCGATATTTTCAGGATTGAATATTAAGTAGTTAACAAACTTAAGCAGATAAAAGTGAATACTTTGAGTTACAAGACGGTTTCGGCGAACAAAGAGACAGTAAATAAAGAATGGGTAATCATCGATGCTTCTAACCAGGTTGTAGGCCGGTTAGCTTCGATTGTTGCTAAGTTTTTACGTGGTAAATATAAAACCAATTTCACCCCGCATATTGATGCTGGTGATAATGTTATCATTATCAATGCCGAAAAAGTACGTTTCACCGGAAACAAGTGGAGCGAAAAGGAATATGTACGACACTCTGGTTATCCGGGTGGGCAACGTTTCACCACACCGGAAGAAATGATGGGCAAAAACCCCATTGGAGTAGTTGAAAACGCCATTCGCGGTATGTTGCCCAAAAACAGGCTCGGACGTCAGTTGTTCCGTAACCTGCATGTTTATGCCGGTGCAGAACATCCGCATGAAGCACAGAAACCGAAAGTTATAGAATTGAATTCAATTAAATAATAATAATGGAAGTAGTTAATACAGTAGGCCGCAGAAAATCTGCCATTGCCCGTATTTATCTGAACAGCGGTAAAGGAACAATCACCGTTAACAATAAGGATTACACTGAGTATTTTCCACTGGAAACACTTCAATACATTGTGAAGCAGCCATTATTGCTCACCGAATCCCTTGAAAAATATGACATCAAGGTAAACCTGAATGGTGGTGGCGTAAAAGGTCAGGCTGAGGCATTGCGTCTTGCCATTGCCCGTGCAATGGTTGAATTGGATCCGGAAACAAAATCAGTGCTCAAATCCAACGGGCTGATGACACGTGATCCACGTGTTGTTGAACGTAAGAAGCCTGGACAGCCTAAAGCACGTAAGAAATTCCAGTTTAGCAAGCGTTAATCTTTGCGCTGCAGGTTTAGTATCCAAATCAATAAGACTCGTTTGTTGTATGCTTTACAGCGACTACTTATTGATTGAAAAAGTGAACGTAAACAAATTAAATTATCATGTCAAGAACTTCATTTAAAGAATTATTAGATGCAGGTGTACACTTTGGCCACCTGAAAAGAAAGTGGAATCCCGCCATGGCTCCTTACATTTTCATGGAGCAAAACGGCATTCATATTATTGATCTGCACAAGACTGTTGTTAAACTCGATGAAGCAGCCAATGCCTTAAAGCAGATTGCCAAGTCGGGCCGTAAAATATTATTCGTTGCTACCAAAAAACAGGCAAAAGACATTGTTTCCGATTTGGTAAAACCTACAGCCATGCCTTATGTTACAGAACGTTGGCCAGGCGGTATGCTTACCAACTTCCCTACCATCCGTAAGGCAGTGAAAAAAATGACATCCATTGATAAGATGGCCACTGACGGAACATTTGACAACCTTTCAAAACGCGAACGCTTACAAATTACACGTCAGCGTGCTAAACTTGATAAGAACCTGGGTAGTATTGCCGATCTTACCCGGTTGCCCGCAGCCCTTTTCGTGGTTGACGTAACTAAAGAATACATCGCTGTACGCGAAGCCAACCGGTTGAACATTCCGGTATTTGCCATGGTCGATACCAATTCAAATCCGAAAAATATCGACTTTCCGGTACCTGCCAACGACGATGCCTCCAAATCTATTGCACTGGTTACTGAAGTGGTGGTGAAAGCCATTCAGGAAGGATTGGAAGAACGCAAAATGGAGAAGGAAAAAGAAGGTCCGGGCGAAAAGAAAACACGCGGAGGTAAAAAAGAAGGAGCCCGCAAAGCAGCAGCTAAAGAAGATAAAGCTCCTGCCAAAGCCGAAAAGGCCCCGGAAAAAGCCCCTGCTAAAAAAGAGGCTACTTCTGGAACAGTGGAGCCAAAAACCGAGAACCAGGTAAAAAGCGAAGAGTCGACTACTGCAGCAGCAGGTGACTCAGAAACAAACGAAAAAAAATAACATAAAAATATTAGTATCATGGGTCAAATTTCAGCAGCTGACGTTAGTAAATTAAGAAAGACAACTGGCGCAGGCATGATGGACTGCAAAAAAGCATTGCAGGAAGCTGATGGTGATTTTGATAAAGCCATTGAAATTATTCGTAAAAAAGGACAGGCTGTTGCTAACAAACGTGCCGATCGTGAAGCAACAGAAGGTGTTGTACTGGCAAGCACCAATGCTGATAATACCAGAGGAGCGCTTATCGTTTTAAATTGTGAGACTGACTTTGTTGCTAAAAACGAAAGCTTTGTTGGCTTTGCCCAGGACATCCTGGATAAAGCTTTGGCAGGTAACCCTGCTGACCTTGAAGCACTCAAAGGACTTGATTTCGATGGTAAGACCATTGGAGACAAGGTGGTTGAACAAGTGGGTATTGTTGGTGAGAAAATTGAATTGTCAGCTTACGAAAAAGTGGATGCAGCCGATGTTGTGGCCTACATTCACCCGGGTAACAAACTGGCTACCCTCGTTGGTTTGAATAAAAAATTGGATGATGACCAGGCAGGAAAAGACGTAGCCATGCAGGTAGCTGCCATGAACCCTGTTGCAATCGACCGCGATGATGTACCTGCTGAGGTTGTCGAGAAAGAAAAAGAAATCGGTCGCGAACAGGCACGCCAGGAAGGCAAACCTGAAAATATTCTTGATAAGATTGCTGAAGGCAAACTGAACAAATTCTTTAAAGATAGCACCTTGCTTAACCAGGATTTCATTAAAGAAAGCAAGCAAACAGTGAAGCAATATCTGCAAAGCATTGACAAGGATTTAACAGTTACTGCATTCAGGCGCGAGAGTTTAACCTAAAAGTTAAACACCCGCATTCAAAAATAATTCTAAGGGCTCACTGAAAAGTGCTGCCCTTTTTTTATTTTTAACTTATCTTAGTAAACAAACTTTGGAACCCGAAACCCGGACTTACGGCATGAGATTTTTTTTGATCATTGATAGCAAGGCTGCCCTCAACATAGTTTTTCTTCAGCCTTCGGACTCCGGACTTCGGACTTCCATCTTAACAAATTGTCATGGCAAAATACAAACGCATCCTCTTAAAACTTAGTGGTGAAGCCCTCATGGGTGAGCAGCAATATGGTATCGACTCAAACCGGTTAAACGAGTATGTCGAACAAATAAAAGAAGTAGTCGAACAGGGCATTGAAGTGGGCATTGTCATTGGCGGGGGAAACATTTTCCGTGGAATGTCAGGCTCACAGGCAGGATTTGATCGTGTAAAAGGCGATTACATGGGCATGCTAGCCACTGTTATCAACGGCCTTGCCATTCAGTCGGCCCTGGAAAGTATAAACGTGCCTTGCCGGGTTATGACTGCCATTCCCATGGAACCGGTTGCTGAACGATACGCCAAACCAAAAACCCTGGAATACCTGAGCAAAAAGGAAGTTGTGATTTTCACTTTTGGAACAGGTAATCCTTACTTTACAACGGATACCGCAGCAACACTCCGTGGAATTGAAATGGAAGCCGATGCCGTACTTAAAGGAACGCGCGTAGACGGGGTATATACAGCCGATCCTGAAAAAGATCCCGCTGCGAAAAAATACAGGGAACTAACTTTTGAAGAAGCCATTACAAAGGGATTAAAAATCATGGATCAAACAGCATTTACCATGTGCCGTGAGAATAATCTGCCCATCATTGTATTCAATATGAACAAAAAGGGAGAGCTGAAAAAGCTGATTTCAGGAGAAAATGTTGGTACTTTAATTAAAAATTGAATATATTAGCGTGGTTTTATGCTTTACTAAATCTAAGAGACACCAGCTATGGAAGAAGAAGTTCAATTATATATTGATGACACCAGGGAAAAGATGCAGAAGGCAGTTAGCCACCTTGAAAGCGAACTTTTGAGGGTACGTGCCGGCAAAGCTACTCCCCATATCCTCGATGGCATCACTGTTGATTATTATGGTACTGAAACCCCTTTAAACCAGGTATCAAGCATCAATACCCCCGACGCAAAAACAATTGCGATTCAACCCTGGGAAAAACAAATGATTGACCCGATTGAAAAAGCCATTCTGGCTGCAAATATAGGACTAACACCCATCAACAATGGTGAACTGATTCGCCTTAACATTCCACCGCTGACCGAAGAACGGCGCCGTGAACTGGTAAAACAGGTGAAAAATCTGGGTGAGCAATCCAAAGTAAGCATCCGTAGTGCCCGTCGTGAGGCAAATGACGATCTTAAAAAGCTTCAAAAAGAAGGGCTTTCTGAAGATATGGAAAAAGATGCAGAGGATCAGGTACAGAAGCTTACCGATAAATATTCAAAAAAGGTAGACGAACTAATTGAATCCAAAGAAGAAGAAATAATGACTATCTAAAAATACACTTGCTAACTACTGATTTTTGGACTAAAACAAGCAAGCCGGTATATCACAATATGCCGGCTTGTTTTTTTCACTATGAAGCCTCCAGGACTCCAAGGTTACATCTGGAAAATCGCAGGTCTTTCAACCTTGTGTAACCTCTTGATCCAGCTTTTCCATTATGACAACGAGTACTTCCTCTGCCTAATGCTGTTTTCAGTGATCACAGTAAGTGAATTTCTGAAATTAATGTTTCTTGTTTCAAATAGTAACATTAAATAATTGCCTGGATCTTCAGGTTGAAAATCCTCCCATCTCAGATATATGACACCTGCTGCAGGCTTGTAACCTTTCTTAAAAATTAGCTCACCGTAATCTCTATCAAAAGTAAGGATAGTTCTATCTTCCTTAATTGCAATTTCCATTACCTCATCGTCTTGAATACCAACATAATCAATGCCGATGGAGATAATATCCAATCCGCTGTTTTTTAATATATCAATACTACTCTTCGGGAAATTTTCTCATTAGCAAGCAATCTCATTATGCGGATTTTAGTGGATCATTGAACATTAATCCATCTCTCATACAGTCATGAACATACACAAATATAGCCTTGAGCGCTTCAGGTGATAACCTGGGATAATTATCTAAAATTTGTTGTTTTGACCAGCCGGATGCGAGCAGCTTAATTACATGCTCCACAGATATCCTTGTACCCTTGACAACCGGTTTGCCAACAAGAATATTATCATTGGTTTCAATGTATTCTCTCCAGTTCATAAAACAAATTTATCTATTTTCGATATGATTTACATCAAAAAATCAGAAAGATATCCAGTTCATTTATTTAAAAAGCATACCGTCTGTCAGGTTGCTTTTCTTAACCTGTTTTTACACTATGAAGCCCCCAGGACTCCAAGGTTACATATGAAAATATTGATTTACAACCTGTTGAATCCTGGCATTTGGTACCCTGGCGACTAAGCTGTTAAAAATCCACTTCCAACACAGATAAATGCGAACAATATGACGTTTCGATTTATTTGAAGGGCTTCATTCACACCTTTAGGGCAACCTAACTTAATTTGTCTCCAAAATCTGGAACAACTCGTCCAGCTTGGGTGTAAGAATGATCTCCGTCCTCCGGTTTTTCTGCCGCGCCTCAGGTGAATCGTTGGGCACAAGAGGCATGTGCTCGCCCCTACCTGCAGCAATAAGGCGCTTCGGGTCAATGGAGGACGAATCCAGTAAAATACGGACAATGGCGGTAGCCCTTTGCACACTCAAGCCCCAGTTATCCTTGAAGCTCGAACCAGCGCGCACAGGTACATCGTCGGTATGTCCTTCAATCATGATGTTGATATCCGGATTTTGCTCCAATACACGGGCTAATTTCCTCAGAGCATCCACTCCTTTGGGATCAACCACCGTGCTTCCTGATGGAAATAACAGGTTTTCTTCCAGGCTGACGTAGACCTTTCCGTTTTTCATGGTGACTTTAAGGCCTTCATCAGTAAATCCCAATAAAGCATTGGAAACCTTTGCACGCAAAGCATTCACCGCCGAATCTTTTTTATTAAGTATGTCCTCCAGCTCGGCCAACCGTTGGGTCCGTTCATTTAATTCTTCCCGTAACCCGTTCAAATTGGCACGTTGCTGCTGCAGGTTTGCTTCCAACTGGTCCAGTTCATCTTCCCGGCGCTGTAAATCCTCCTGGGTATTCTGTAGCTGCCTGAGCAGTTTTTTCGTTTCTGCAGCACTACCCTGACGCAATGATTCCAGCGAATACTCCAAATCCTGGTATTGTGTTTCCAAACGATCATTTTGGCGTTTAATCCGTTTTATTTCCAGCGTTTTTTCCAGGCTGTCCTGTTCCAATTCTTCTATGGCATTTTCCATCACCTCAAGTTTTGAAACAAACTCATTGTTTGCCACCTGAAGGCGTTCATTTTCCCTTAAAAGTTCCTCATTTTTTGCTTCACAGGAATCCTTTCTGGCCTGTAATTCATTAAATTGTTTGGATGAAACGCAGGAATAAAATACAAGAGGCAGAAAGACAATATAACGGAAAAAATGAAGTTTGTTCATAGCAATGTTTTTATCTCAATGTTTTAAACTTTATCAGAAAGCAATTTATTATATTTTATGGTAGCAAATATAGAAAATGCCTGGTATCAAGGGTATAAATTGTACACGATTTTTATCTCCTGCTCCTTGAAAACCTGTTTTTAACAATAAAAATATACCTTGTTTACTGATTTTAAATTATTACCTTTGACCGATGTTTAACGCCTTGTTGAATAATGGCTTCAAGAAAGAAAAACCTGTTAGAAAAGATTGATTCTCCGGCTGATTTGAAGCATCTCTCCGAAGAAGAATTGATACAACTTAGTGCTGAACTCCGGGAATTTATTATTGATGAGGTCTGTAAGAATCCCGGGCATTTGGGGGCCAGCCTGGGTGTTGTTGAGTTGACTATTGCCCTGCATAAAGCTTTCAATGCCCCTCACGATAAAATAGTGTGGGATGTAGGGCATCAGGCTTATGGACACAAAATCCTCACCGGCCGGCGAGACCAGTTTCATACCAACAGAAAGTATAAAGGCATTAGCGGATTTCCGAAAATGTCAGAGAGTGAATACGATGCGTTTGGTGTGGGGCATTCATCCACCTCAATCAGCGCTGCTTTGGGCATGGCTGTAGCCAACCACCGGTTCCAAAATAACAAAAACCATGTGGTAGCCGTGATTGGCGATGGTTCACTTACCGGCGGAATGGCCTTCGAAGGACTGAATAACGCGGGCACTTCCAAAACCAACATTCTTGTTATCGTTAACGACAACAACATAGCCATTGACCCCAATGTGGGTGCCATGAAAGAGTACCTGGTGGACATAGCCACCTCTAAAACCTATAACAAGGTTAAAAAAGATGTCTGGAACCTGCTTGGCTTAATGAGTAAACTGGGGCCCAACGCACAAAAGTATGTTCAAAAACTCGAGAACGGGATTAAATCCATCATCCTTAGGCAAAGCAACCTGTTTGAATCGTTGAATTTCCGGTATTTCGGCCCGGTAGATGGCCACGATGTGGTGCACCTGAGTAAAATCATGGAAGACCTGAAAGAAATTGAAGGGCCAAAGTTATTGCATGTCTTAACAAAGAAAGGCAAAGGCTTTAAATTTGCCGAACAGCACCAGACAAAGTTTCATGCCCCGGGTAAATTTGATAAAATTACAGGCGAATTATTAGCCATCTCTTCAGAGAACAAACCACCAAAATTCCAGGATGTTTTTGGTCATACAGTACTGGAGCTTGCCCGGACCAATGAAAAAATAGTTGGTGTAACTCCGGCCATGCTTGCCGGTTCGTCATTAAACCTGATGATGGATGCCCTGCCTCATCGTACCTTTGATGTAGGCATTGCAGAGCAACATGCGGTTACTTTTTCGGCTGGAATGGCGTCACAGGGGCTCATCCCGTTTTGCAACATTTATTCTACCTTCATGCAACGGGCATATGACCAGGTTATTCACGACGTAGCCCTTCAAAAACTCCATGTGGTTTTCTGCCTCGACCGTGGCGGACTGGTTGGCGACGATGGAGCCACCCATCACGGAGTGTTTGATTTGGCTTTTATGCGCAACATCCCCAACATGATTGTAGGCGCCCCCATGGATGAGGTTGAGCTACGCAACATGATGTTTACCGCCCAGGAAAAACCTATGGGCCCGTTTTCCATTCGTTATCCCCGCGGAAATGGTGTCATTACCAAATGGCGGCAACCTTTTACCAGCCTCACACCAGGTAAAGGACGGGTAATTCAGGAAGGCAATGATATGGCCATCCTTTCCATTGGCAGCATCGGTAACCAGGTAAAAGAAGTTACCCGCATCCTGAATGAAGAAAACATTGATGTAGCCCATTACGACATGCGATGGGTAAAACCCCTGGATGAAGCCATGCTGGATGAAATTTTCAGGAAATTCAATAAAATCATTACCATTGAAGACGGTGTAATTGCCGGAGGATTCGGCAGTGCCATCATCGAATACATGACAGAAAACGGCTACCAGGCCCAGGTAATCCGCCTCGGTGTACCCGACCGTTTTATTGACCACGGCACACCCGAACAGTTATACAAGGAATGCGGGTTTGACGTGGCCTCCATCTGCAATAAAGCCCGCAGCATGGTGAAACCCAGAGTGTATTCGAATGTGGGGTAATACTAATTCGAGAATTTTAAAAAAAAGAAACCACGCCTATGCTACCCACTAACTGCCCGTTGCGCCAACATCTTACCCTGCTTGATGCGATCGGCCATGCCAATGCCATCTTTTAAATTGCCTCCAATGAGCAAGCCGGGATATTCTTTTTCCAGGGTTTCCACATGGGCTAATCGTTCATCCATATCGGCACCATACTGTGGAATGGCATATTTGTACCGGTGTATCTTAAGCAGGTCAGGCTTAAATTCATCCACTTCCATTATGGCGGTAAATTCATCCTTCAGCACTTCAATAATTTTCTCATCAGAATAATCAAACACATCGGGCCGGCGGTAACCTCCCATAAAAACCGTGAACAATTCTGCCCCTTCGGGTGCCCGGTTTTTAAAAAGGGTAGACATAAACAAGACCCCAAGCATGGTTTTATGCTCTTTTGAGGGTATTAATCCTCCAAATCCATCCGGATTAAATCCTACCCAGCTGTGGAACCCCAGGTTGATGGAGATAACCTTTGCATAAGGCTGGGATTCGAAGGAAGCTTTTTGTTCAGCTTTCAAAAAGGGTAAAAGCTCCGATAAGGTATATCCGCCGGTGGCAGTAATTACTTTATTTGCCTTTATCTGATATTCTATGCCATCGTTACGAAACGAAACCAGAAAATAACCATCCTTTGGAGTAACTTTTAATTGGTCACATCCCAACATGAGGTTTGACTCTCCGACGTTTGAAACCAGTGCATCGGTAAGGGCCTGAAGGCCTTTTTTAACCGAAAAAACTTCCCTCGTTGCTTTTGATGGTGGCAGGCCTTTGTTTTCTTTTTTCTTTTGAATAGCCCCGCGGACAAAACTACCATACTGTTGCTCCAGATTATATAATTTAGGCAGGGCGTATTTAGGCACCAAATAATTAACATCGCCCGAATAAACCCCCGACACAAAAGGATCAACAGCATATTCCAAGAATGATTTACCCATTCGGCGCTTCACCAATTCGGCCAGCGTTTCATGTGGGTTTGTCCCCTTTTTACGGAAAGGCTCACCCAGGATACGAAATTTATCTTTTAATGTAAATAAGGGTGTACTGATGGCACTTAACAGACCGGATGGAATGGCATGCCACTTCCCGCCTTTAAAAATATACCGTTTTTTAGCTTCCTTGTGGGCTACTTCAAATTCGCAATCGCCATTTAAATCATCAAACAATTCAACAGCCTCCTCTGATCCAAGCACACCAGTATTTGGCCCATGTTCAATTAAAAAGCCACTTTCTTTTGAGGATTGGATAACTCCACCAGCATGCCTGGCTTTTTCCAGGATCAAAAAATCTGATTTTGCTTTATTTAAATAAAAACCTGCCGTAAGCCCTGTAAGACCGGCTCCAATGACAACAATATCTTTTTCATGGAGTTTTTCCATCAGACTGTTTTTGAATAGGTATTTTCTTTCACTTGCAATTTTGGATCAAATGCCATGGCAATGTTACGAATAACCAATCTGCCAGGCTCCGTAACATAGATCATATCATCCTCTATAACCAGCAAGTTATCCTGTTCAAAGGCATTGAATTTTTCAGGTTTATAATCCAGCAGGGTTTTTAATGCATCCACAGACATATTATATTCTTTGGCCAAACTTCCAAGGCCAAGCTGACTGTTGCACATAATTTCATTAATAGCATGGCGGATGATGCGTTCTTCCTGGTTAAGTGCATACCCTTTTTCGGTAGCTAAACCATGTGCTTCTATACGGTTTGAATATTCCACTATGTCTTTTGTATTCTGTGCATACATGTTGTCAAGTTGCGAAATGGAACTGCTGCCAAAAGCATAGACCTGGCCGGTGGTTTGCCTGGAACAATAACCCTGAAAATTCCGGTGAAGTTGTTTGTTTTTCAGGGCAACAGCCAGTTCATCCTCAGGTTTCGCATAATGATCCATTCCTATGGTCACGTAGCCGGCTTTGTCAAGCATCTCATTTGCCAGCATAAACATATCCAGCTTTTGATCCGGTGTAGGTAAGCCCAGGGATTCCATAACTTTTTGTTCTTTTTTAACCCAGGGTACATGAGCATAGGAGAAGGTAACAATCCTGTCAGGTTGCAAATCAATGGCACGCTGTATGGTTTCTCTGAATGATTCATTCGTTTGTTTGGGCAACCCATAAATGAAATCCAGGTTAATGCCCTCAAAACCCGCCTGACGAATGGTATGTATAAGCGTTTCATAAGGCAGTTTGGAAGGTGCCCGGTTTACGGCTTCAAGTACATCTTCCTGAAAATCCTGGATACCCAGGCTAATGCGGTTAAAGCCTATATGCGCAAGTTTTTCCACGTTTTTTTCTGTGAGGTATGCCGGGTTGCATTCAATGGCTATTTCAGCATAATCTGCCAGGGTAAATTTTGCCAGTACCTCATCCATGATCATTTTGATGTAATCCAGATTGATGGCATTGGGTGTACCCCCACCCCAGTGGACCTGAGTCAGAGGCCTCGATTTATCGAGTTTGGAAACCACGAGCCTGAATTCCTTCAACATGTTGTTCATGTAGGTTGAAATCATATCGCGGCTGTTACCCAGATGGGTATTGCAGCCACAAAAATGACACAAGCGCGGGCAAAAGGGTACATGAAAATACAGGGAGATGTTTTTGGTCCCTTTTGTATTCGATTCTTCAATTCCCCGGATGTATTTTTCTTTGGTCAACCCGGGGGAAAAATAATTTGCCGGGGGATAACTGGTATACCGCGGCCCTGCCTGATTATATTTTTCAATGATGTCGCGCTTTGATTCCATAATAATGTCATGTGTTTAATCGTCCTTTAGCCGAAACTCCAACGTTGGATTATTTCTTGGTTCATAAAGTTACGCACAAAATCCATGCAGATGGTGTATATTGCCACTAAGGATAATCCATAGCAAAACCAAATAAAACCCACCCGGGGTAAACCTCTGCCAGGGTTAACCCGACCTCAGTAAAATAAACAACGGGGCTACCGAGAGGTTTAATATGGCGAAAGTAGTAAGAATTGTTCGACGGGTAAAGCGTTTTAGCAGGAAACCGGCTATAATGGCACTAATCGCTCCCAGGGAGGTATTCTAAATCCAGAAATGAATCTGATGGTTTTCATTTCACATTTACGAATTAATGAGGCTAAGTCAGCATGGATAAATTTTGTTTAAAGTAAACAATTCTGTATATTCGCAAACCAATTTCAAGAAACGCCCGGATGGCGGAATTGGTAGACGCGCTGGTCTCAAAAACCAGTGGGCTTTGCCCTTGCCGGTTCGATCC
>CAZZBU010000010.1:0-51315 GCA_964652315.1 uncultured Bacteroidales bacterium | reverse complement strand
AAAAAAATTCGTGCAATTACCTGTGGTGAGGGCTCTGCCGTTTGTTTAATTCGTGGATGAAAATCACTTTAGTACCAAAATCACAATTGACTGACCAGTCAATCAATACTCGTAATGCCAAATAATTTATTATTTTTATCAAAAACACAATGCAATATGAAAACCATAGCCCTTTTTGCCCTATCACTCATGCTTATCTCTTCTTGTACTTCTCCCCAGGAAGATTTCTGGCCAAAGGAAAAATCCCCTGAAAAAGTAGCCGGACTGGTTACCACCGATCTCCTTTCACGCGATAACTACATGATGTACCTCACCGAACATGTCAAAGCCATGCACTATGCAGAGGTATGCGCAGCCTTTGGCGCTGCCCGTTTCGCCGGTCTGGTGGATGATACAATAACAATCAATAACCTGGCTGAACGTTACAGCCTTGCCATTACAGATACCCTGGTGAACACCGCCAACCATGTGGATGCCAATGTATATGGCATTCTGCCCCTGGAATTATTCAGGCAGGGTAAAGACTCCGCTTTCTTCAGGCAGGGCATCCGGTACGCCGATATGCAATGGGATAATCCCCTGCCCGGCGGACTTACCTGGCAGATCCGATACTGGATAGATGATGTATATATGATAAACAGCCTGCAAATACAGGCTTACCGGGTCACGGGTGACCACATCTACCTTGATCGGGCTGCTGACGTAACCGTGGATTATCTCGATACCTTGCAGCAACCAAACGGACTTTTCCATCATGGGCCAAATGCCCATTTCTTCTGGGGCAGAGGGAATGGCTGGGTGGCTGCCGGACTGGCTGAATTAATCGCCGAACTACCTGAAAACCATCAGCATTATTCCCGCATAGTGGACGGCTACTCAAAAATGATGGCTGCCCTGCTGGACGATCAGGCTGAGGATGGCATGTGGCGGCAACTGGTTGATGTTGACACTTCATGGAAAGAAACTTCCTGCACCGGCATGTTTGGCTATGCCATGACCGTCGGAGTCGATAGGGGCATCCTGCCGGAGGGGCCCTATAAAGAGACCTGCCGGAAGGCATGGCTATCTTTAACGGATTATCTAGGGGAAGATGGAAAAATATCGGATGTTTGCGTGGGAACAGGCCAAAGCAAAGACATTGAATATTACCTCAACCGCCCTACGGTAGCCGGTGATTTTCACGGACAGGCCCCATTGCTTTGGTTTGCCTGGGCTTTAATGAAATGAAATTCCAATGGGCAAAATACAAATAACAAATAATGACCAGGCACCAAACTATAAATACCCAAACACTCAATTAATGGAATTTGAACTCGAAGCGTTCATACCATTTGTTTAGGAATTCATGGTCAAACCCAAATATCAGGGCTGTCCGCGTGGGGCCATAGCTCAATAAAGCAATGGAGCAACTTCAACGCGTCTCTCCCCGCCTTGGGGAAAGATGTCCTCAGGACAGTGAGGGGGAGAATAAGAGAAAACAGAAAAGATTTTTTACATTTTATATATCAAATTGAAAGTAATTCGTGGATGAAAAAAACCCTTCACAACCAACATCACAATGAACTGACCAGTCAATCAATATTTTGAAGTTGCTTTAGTACGCAATCATTCCGCAACTGAAACTTATAATCCTATAACAGCCATAACACCCTTTCCTGGCACTCCTCAAAAAAATATGGCACCCCTTTTGAATGGCTTAAAAACAAACCAAAAGGAAAATACCATGAGTAAGAAAAATGTTATAACTTTGATTAAATCAGTTTCAATATGATAAACTATGCTTTTTAAAGATCTACGTAAAGATTTCGACTCAAAACTTGAAGGCATCTATGATAAACGTGAACTTCAGGCCATCGAGCGCCAGGTATTTCAGCATGTGCTGGGCTATTCCCCGGCTGAATTGTCCCTTCATCTTGAGGACAACATCAATAGTGCCCAGGTAAACGCGGTACGTGACATCATTTCGGAACTGCAAAGCAAAAGGCCGCTGCAGTACATTATTGGTGAGACTGAATTTCACGGATTCCTGGTCAAAGTAGATCCCCGTGTACTTATTCCCCGCCCTGAAACTGAAGAGCTTGTTGCCTGGATTCTCGAAGACGAACCTGGAGAAACCATATTGGACATAGGTACAGGAAGCGGTTGCATCGCCATAGCACTATCACGAAAAATCCGGTCTTCCCACGTATTTGCCACTGATTTTATGCAGGACGCTGTTGATGTGGCTACTGAAAATGCAAAACTAAACCAAACAGAAGTAAAATTTATCCTGCACGATATCCTGAATTATAATGGAAACCCATTCCCGGTCAATTATGATATCATTGTGAGCAACCCGCCTTATGTTACTGAGTCCGAGAAGGAGCTCATGGATGATAATGTACTAAAATACGAACCTGAATCAGCGCTTTTTGTCCCGGATGATGATCCGCTGAAGTACTATAAGGCCATTACAGAATTCGCCAATGAATATTTGACAGATGATGGGAAATTGTTTTTTGAAATCAATGAAGAGATGGCCGACAGAATGGAACGAATGCTAAACAAAAGGGGATTTGACGATGTAAAATTCCGCCGCGATATCAACAGGAAAACACGCATGGTCCGTGCCCAGCGATCGTAGTTATGGACATTTTTTCAGGAAAACCTTATGCTAGAAAAATATTAAGCAGCTTGCAGGCTTATTGCGCCAGGCAGGAACACTGCATCTATGATGTTACCCAACGAATGAGTACCAGCCAACTCAGCGAATATGACAAAGAAAAAATCATTCAAAGCCTTATTGATGATAAATTCATTGATGAAACAAGGTATGCAAGGGCCTTTATCCGTGACAAAATCCGGCTGAATCACTGGGGTAAAATAAAAGTTGCCTACCAGCTTAAGGCCAAAAACATATCATCTTCCATTATTAATCCTATCCTGGATGAAATAGATAAGAAAGAGTATGAAGAAATCCTCCTGGAGGAGACAAAAAAGCAAATAGCCCGGAAAAAAATTACCGGTTCATTCGAGGATAAAGCCAAAGTTGCCCGTGCACTTCAGAGCAAGGGATTTGAAGCCGATCTTATCTTCCCGGCTATAGAAAATTGCTTATGATTACTCATATAACAATTATTAATATGGCCCAAGCCATCAGATTTTGTACATTTGCATTCCCAAAAAAACATAATATATGGTTTTACAAGAACAGATTAAAGACGTGGTTGAGCGCCGGGATGCGCTGAGGAGGCATCTTTGACGTTGATAAAAAACGAATGCAGCTCGATGAGGAACAAGAAAAATCACAAGCCCCTGAATTTTGGGACGATCCCAAGGAGGCTGAAAAACAGCTAAAGCTTATTGCTTCCATAAAAAAATGGATTGACAGCTTCGAAGAAGTAAACACTGCCATTGAAGATCTGCATGTACTGTATGATTTTCATAAAGAAGGAGAAGCTTCTGAAGAAGAAGTGGAAAGCCAGTATGATAAAACCCTGAAACTTATTGAAGAACTAGAGTTTAAAAACATGCTTAGCAATGAGGAAGATGAGCTGGGCGCGTTATTAAAAATCAATGCCGGAGCCGGGGGCACCGAAAGCCAGGATTGGTCGGAAATGCTAATGCGCATGTACATCCGCTGGGGTGAGCGCAACGATTATAAAGTAAGGGAGGTCCATTACCAGTCCGGCGACGAAGCCGGAATAAAAACCTGCACCCTGGAGTTTACCGGCGACTTTGCTTACGGAAACCTAAAATCGGAAAACGGAGTGCACCGCCTGGTGCGTATTTCTCCTTTTGACTCCAATGCCCGCAGGCATACCTCTTTTGCCAGTGTATTTGTATCCCCTTTGGTTGACGATAACATCGAGATTGAAGTAAACCCGGGGGACATAACCTGGGAAACCTATCGTGCCAGTGGTGCGGGCGGACAAAACGTGAATAAGGTGGAAACTGCAGTACGCCTGAGGCATCAGCCATCCGGACTGGTAGTTGAAAACCAGGAAAGCCGTTCGCAGCTTAAAAACAAAGAAAATGCCATGCGCATCCTGAAATCGCACCTTTATGAACTCGAATTGCGCAAACGCCAGGAGAAGCAAGCTGAAATAGAAGGTGAAAAAATGAAAATCGAATGGGGCTCACAAATCAGAAATTATGTGATGCACCCTTATAAACTGGTGAAAGATTTACGCACCAACCATGAAACCGGAAATGTGCAGGCGGTATTGGATGGTGATCTAAATGATTTTATTAAGGCTTACCTTATGGAATTTGGTGGAAAATGACCTACAATTGGATAAACTGGCAGGTATGAAAATTTACCATAATTCACGGTGTAAAAAAAGCAGGGCCGGATTACAGTATTTACAGGAAAAAGGCATTGAATGCCATGTACGCGAATACCTGAAAGACGCCATTACAGAAGAAGAGTTTCGTGATATCCTTCTTCGATTGAATAAAAAACCATCGGAACTTGTACGCACCCAGGAAACGATGTATAAAAAAGAACTGAAAGGAAAAAGCTTTACTGAAGACGAGTGGATGAAAATACTGCTTGAAAATCCGAAACTTATACAACGCCCAATCGTAGTAGGAAAATATAAGGCTGTCTTAGCCCAACCCCCTGACGAGATTGATAAGTTATTAAAACCGAATGGGTAAGATTCAAAAACTATTTATTTTTATAATGTTGATACACTTCACTTCTTGTGAAAAGGATGAGGTTACATATTCTTTTAAAGAAAAAGAAATCCTTCGGCTTATCAATGAACACCGGACGCAAGAGGGACTAAGCACACTGGAGATGCATCCGGTTATATACACCGTAGCCAAAGAACATAGTGAAAATATGGCAAAAGGACTGGTCCTATTCGGCCATGACGGATACTACGACCGATATAATGAAATAAAAAACAACCTCCCCAATGTCACCGGTGGTGCGGAAAACATCCTTTATGGAGCCGATACCCCGCAAGCTGTGGTTCAGGGGTGGCTGATGAGCAGTGGCCATAAGGCCAACATCGAAGGGTATTATACCCTTACCGGTATTGCATCGGCTGAAGATAAAGATGGCAATCTGTTTTATACACAGATTTTTATAAGAACCGAAAAAAATTAATTATTAAATTTTAACCGTACTTTTTTGTAGCTAATATAGGTGTTGTTGCGCCTGGTTTGAAAGCTGGCTGCAAACGTCACTTCCTGGTCAAAGGCAAATCCTGCAGGAACATCCAGCACAATTCCGGCCTTTCCCTTTTCTGAGTATACCGGGTAATATCCATCCATGAGCAATGTTTCATCCCGATCTTTAATCATAAATTCCTCTGCCCTGCCAAAATTCTCCTTCATGCGTGTAAATAAAAACCTGTCAACGTAAAACTGGGTGTAATTGGCACCATCTGAAAGGCTTAAATCAATGGTATAGGTCCCATTTACCGAAATTTTGTCGGTGGTATGTACCATTATCTCCGGGTATTTAACCAATACATTACCGGATGGACTGTACTCTCTCATACCGGAAGCCTGCTTCCCCTGAACATAAGGGACTTCCGCCATAAGCCCGCCTGTTTTAAAATACTTTTTCTGTACTCCATGGGCTTTACCATTTACATAAGGTGTTTCGCGGTATATTTTTCCGTTTTGATAAAACTGTTTTGCCAGTCCGTGCTTGATATCATCCTTATAATAAACCTCAAGGTGCATTTTACCATTGGCATAATAACTTCTGCATACTCCATTCCTCCGTTCATTCAGATAAGTGTAATAATTCTTAAGATTACCATTCGGATAAAATGTTTTAACAATTTTAGGTTTTTCAACACCTGAACGTTTGTCCTTCAGGTAATTGATGTAATCACAGGAAGAATGGGACCACATCAATCCTGTAAGAACGAATAAAAAAGTTAAATTTGTGATTCTTTTTTTCATGGCCGGATTTCTATTAATATTAAATTGTACAAAAAGTAATTCAAGGAGGTTAAAAATAAAAAAAAATCCATTCACCTGAAAAAGAGAATCATCGTGCGGGATTAAAATACATCAGCAGCAGCCGTTTTTTGAGATAGTTTTTAATAATCATAAAATCATTCGAAAGTATGACATACAGAATTGAGAAAGATACCATGGGCGAAATTCAGGTATCGGCAGATAAATACTGGGGAGCTCAAACCCAACGTTCAATCATGAATTTCCCGATTGGTCCACCGGCCAGCATGCCCAAGGAAATAATCAGGGGGTTTGGCTACCTGAAAAAGGCAGCAGCCATTACCAATCATAAACTGGGTGTGCTTGATGAAGAGAAAAAAGACTACATCAGTAAAGTCTGTGATGAAATTATCGAAGGTAAACTTGATGATCAGTTTCCGTTGGTTATCTGGCAAACCGGTTCAGGTACACAGTCGAACATGAACGTCAATGAAGTTATTGCCAACAGGGCACATGTATTGCGCGGTGGCGAACTTACGGATGAAAAGAAGTTTATTCATCCGAATGATGATGTCAACAAGTCGCAATCATCAAACGACACCTTCCCCACTGCCATGCATATTGCCGCTTACATCATGGTAACCGATCACCTGATTCCGGCTTTATACCACTGGCGTGAGGGGCTTATTGAAAAAAGAGAAAAATACAAAGATGTGGTAAAAATTGGCCGTACACACTGGATGGATGCCACTCCCCTTACCCTTGGCCAGGAATTTTCAGGATATGTTTCGCAGGTAGAACATGGCATCAAAGCCCTTAAAAACACGCTTCCACATCTTTCGGAACTCGCTTTGGGCGGTACGGCAGTTGGCACAGGGCTGAACACTCCAAAAGGTTATGCGGTGGAGGTGGCAAAACAAATAGCTAACCTTACAGGAAAACCATTTATAAGCGCCGAGAATAAATTTGAAGCCCTGGCTGCCCATGATGCCATCGTTGAAACCCACGGGGCCATCAAGCAACTGGCTGTGAGCATTATGAAGATATCCAATGATATCCGTATTATGGGTTCCGGCCCACGTTCAGGCATAGGTGAGTTGATTCTTCCTTCTAATGAACCCGGATCATCCATTATGCCGGGTAAAGTCAATCCCACACAAATTGAGGCCCTTACCATGGTATGCGTGCAAGTGATGGGGAATGACACTGCCATTACTGTAGCCGGTTCAAACGGGCATTTTGAACTTAATGTCTTTAAGCCGGTAATGATATACAACTTCCTGCAATCGGCGCAGTTGCTTGGCGATGCCTGCAGGGCAAGTGCCGACAACTGCTGTGCAGGAATGCGGCCCGATTTTGACAGCATTCAGGAACATCTGGATAATTCACTCATGCTGGTAACCGCATTGAACCCCCATATCGGTTACGAAAAAGCCGCTGAAATTGCTAAAAAAGCATATAAAGAAGGTAAAAAGCTTAAAGCTGCTGCCATAGAACTTGGCTACCTTACTGCAGAGCAATTTGATGAATGGGTTGATCCGAAAAAAATGACCGGAAGCATGGATTAAACACGCAATAATTCGAATTATACGATCTTCCCGGCTGGATTATCATTGGCCGGGGAGATTTCCCATAAAATATCACAAAAAACTAAAGCACCCAATAAATTGCAGGATAGCACAGGTACCGGTTGTTTTCATTTATTTTTCAAAGCTTTATATACTCAGCTATGAACAAAAAGTAAATAAGCCCACTTAAAAGAAATAATTATTCCACGGTCTGACTGATTTTTTCAGCAATGGTTTTAAATTCTTCTTCGGAGAGTTTTAGTTTTGGCCGGCCAAAATTTATATCACCAATATGATTAATTGGAATAAGGTGGATATGGGCATGAGGTACCTCAAGCCCAAGTACAGCAACCCCAACCCGTTCGCACGGAATAACCCTGTCAATAGCCCGGGCAACTTTTTTGGCAAATACCATCATATTCCCCAACAAATCATCTTCAATATCAAACAGGTAATCAATTTCTTTTTTGGGAATAACAAGGGTATGTCCCTTAGCTAGCGGATTAATATCAAGAAAAGCAAGGTAATTGTCATCCTCGGCTATTTTGTAAGCCGGAATATCGCCCTGAACAATTTTTGTAAATATGGAAGCCATGATTTTTTGATTTAGATGGAAATTTCAACAATTTCAAAAGGAATGATACCCGATGGTACCTGTACATCCACGATGTCACCTACTGTTTTACCAAGCAGTCCTTTTGCAATAGGGGTTTCAATCGAAATCTTCCCTTCTTTCAGGTCGGCTTCGGTGGGTGATACGATGGTATACTGCATCACACTATTGGTTTTCTTGTTTTTAATTTTCACCTTATTAAAAATCTGAACGGTAGATGTATTGATTTTTGATTCATCAATTAACCTTGAGTTAGCAAGGATATCTTTGAGCTTGGCAATTTTCATTTCAAGGAGCCCTTGTGCTTCTTTTGCAGCATCATATTCTGCATTTTCTGAAAGATCGCCTTTATCGCGTGCTTCCGCTATCTGCTTTGAAATAGATGGCCTTTCAACATTGACCAGATGTTCCAATTCAGCCTTAAGTTTTTGCAATCCTTCTTCTGTAATATAAGAAACCTTACTCATATATTATCCTCCTTAATTTCAGTATCCTAAAAAGAAAAAAAGAATTCCCCGGAACGGAACTCTTTCTTGGACAAAGGTAGAAATTTTTTCTACTAATTTAAAATAATTTTAACTGATATTTTTATTGTTTGATAACATAAACTATTCTTATTGTGGTATTTATACCTAAGAATACGGCCGGTTTAATATGGCATCATAGATAATGGCTTTCCTGGCGTCAAAGGCATCCGTAAAATCATAGACTCTGCCTGTTTCATCGCCTATAGTACCCTGCATAATCTCATCTGAAATCTCATTGCTAAACACAGACTTTTTATTGTCATTCTGAAAGCTACCTGCTTTGTCGTGCCTTTCTTCAGCAAAAAATTTCTTTTCGCTGAAAGTCTGTGGCATGGTTTCTTCCGGCATAACAGTTTTGGTTGGACGCGGCACCTCCTCCACCGGTACAAACGGATCATACTTTTTATTTCGGTCCACCTGCACCTCTTCCTGCTGTGGTTCATATCGTTCCTCATACATCACTTCTTCCTCATCATGTGTATCCCCAAAAAGCCTTTTAAACTCTTCCATTGGATCTGGGATGCTGGTTGTCCTTTCATCTTCAGGGGCACGCTTTTTCTTCCTGGTAAAAGCGCTGAATATCACTGAAAGAAGAATGATTAAAATGTACAGAAAATTACCAATATCATCCATGGTTATCTCTTTTTGCGTTTAAAAATATTAAAAAAACCTTTTCGGTGCGAGAAACTATCATTGAACCTTTGTGCTTCCTTCCTGCTTTTTTTCATCCGCTTCTGTGTATCTTTTGTTTGAATCTCAAAGCGGTGCTTCAACTCTTTATTTCGTGCCCGATCAAAATTTCTTTTCTGGTCCCTCTCCGAACGTATGGTTAATCGCTCTTTTTGCCTTGCCTGCCGCGATTTGCCCGACATAAAACATCCTGGTGTTACCAGCAGAAAGACAAACAACCCAAGCAGGGTAATGTACCCATTAACCTTCATATTGATGCAATACTCCTTTCTGTTTAAAATAATATACCTGCATTAGGCGTTTAATTTCAAAAACTACCTTACTTTGTTCTGCATACAAAATTTATACATGTTACACAGGCCGTATTCAAAAGTACTGATTTTTTTTCTTTTTCTTCTGCTCCTTCCAATGAAGTTTGGGTGCGACAAGAAGAAATACGAGCAGGTACCTTATGTTCCGGTAGACATCAGCATTAACCTGTTTCCAAACCTTTCCATGATGGGTATTGGAGAAACAGTGCTCATTCTTTCTGATGAAAACAACAATGGCTACATTCAGTTTAATGATGCTGAACGCCAAAAAATTTATTTAAACTCAAAGGTTTATGGAAACGGCATTATCCTTTACCGGTACGACCGTGAGGACTTTTATGCTTATGACCGCACCTGCACGTTCAGGCCAATCACGAATAATTGTGCAATAGAACCTGATAAATCAGGTATTTTGCCAAAATGTCCGTGTTGCAGCTCGGTGTTTATCATTACTGTGGATGGGTTGCCTACAGATCAAAGCCCGGCCCATTTTTCACTGAAGCCATACAATGCCTACGTCACACAATACGGGATTTTGCGCATCATCAATTAAAAAAGGGGGCCGTCTCAAACCATTATGCGCTGATCTGAAAACAACTCCCTTGTTCATGAATTTTCCGGGTAATCTTAATACCTGTAATGCTCAGGCTTGTATGGCCCGTCAACAGGCACTCCAAGATAAGCAGCCTGCTCTTTTGTCATCTTTGTGAGCTTCACTCCAATATGCGGCAGATGCAAACGTGCAACTTCTTCGTCCAGATATTTTGGTAAACGGTACACATCAATTTCATAGTCTTTTTCCCATAGATCAATCTGAGCCAGGGTTTGATTGGTAAATGAATTACTCATCACAAAGGATGGGTGGCCTGTAGCGCATCCAAGGTTTACAAGACGTCCTTCAGCAAGCAGGATGATGGAATGTCCGTCTGGAAAATAGAATTGATCCACCTGGGGTTTAATGTTCACTTTCTTAATGCCAGGCCATTTTTCAAGCTTGCTCACCTGAATTTCGTTATCAAAGTGCCCAATGTTACAAACGATGGCATGGTCACGCATACCAGCCATGTGCCCGGCTGTTATCACATCTTTGTTCCCCGTTGTGGTCACAAAAATATCGCCTTCTGCAAGGGCATCTTCCACCGTGGTAACTTCAAAACCTTCCATGGCAGCCTGCAGGGCGCAAATCGGGTCAATTTCAGTGACGATCACACGGGCACCAAAGCCGCGCATGGATTGGGCACAACCTTTGCCCACATCGCCATAACCGCATATTACAACCTTTTTACCGGCAACCATAATGTCAGTAGCGCGTTTGATACCGTCGGCAAGTGACTCGCGGCAACCATACAGGTTATCAAATTTGGATTTTGTAACTGAGTCGTTTACATTGATGGCCGGGAATAACAGTTTACCCTGTTCCATCATTTGATATAATCTGTGTACACCCGTTGTGGTTTCTTCACTAACGCCTTTAATGCCTTTACCGATTTTTGTCCATCGGTTTTTATCTGTCTGATATGATTTTTTCAGACGGGCAACCAGCTCCTGAAAATCTTCTCCGTCATCGCTGTAATCTTTTTCAAGGATCGAGGGATCTTTTTCTGCTTCAGCTCCCAAATGTACCATCATGGTAGCGTCTCCTCCATCATCAACTATCAGGTCAGGGCCACTGCCATCAGGAAAAACAAGTGCCTGTTCCGTGCACCACCAGTACTCTTCCAGGGTTTCACCTTTCCATGCAAATACAGCCACACCGCTTTCGGCAATAGCAGCCGCAGCATGATCCTGGGTTGAAAAAATATTGCAACTGGCCCATCTGACTTCTGCACCCAGCTCAACCAGGGTTTCAATCAATACGGCTGTCTGAATGGTCATGTGCAGCGAACCACTGATCTTAGCGCCTTTTAAGGGTTTCTCCGGGCCATATTTTTCCCGTAATGACATCAGTCCCGGCATTTCTTTTTCTGCCAGCACAATCTCTTTCCTGCCATATTCTGCCAGATTAATATCCGCCACTTTGTAAGGCATGCTTTCAACAAGTGTTTCTGTCTTCATAATTAAATTTGAATGTTTTATGTTGTAAAAATAATCGTTCCCATCTTACCGGACAAAACTATTCATTTGTGTTTTGAAAGATTCTGAGAGAAGCTTCTTTATCTGCCACCAGTTGTAATCTTAACTCTTCCAGGCTTTGAAATCTTTTCTCATCCCTGATGCGATCAACAAAGTTAATCGTAATATCTTTATTATAAAGGTTTCCGCCAAATTCAAACAAATGGACTTCAATGGTTTTCTTATCCGGCAATTCATTTACCGTTGGCTTTGTTCCGATGTTCATCATACCCTGGTGCTGCTTATTCTCAAATACAACATTTACGGCATATACACCATCGGCAGGGATTAACTTATTATCGTTCGAAACAACCACATTTGCTGTAGGAAAACCCATTTCACGCCCAAGCCTTTTTCCTTCTGTTACCTTTCCTGTAATCAGATAAAGGTATCCCAGCAGCAGGTTGGCTTTTTTCACCTTGCCCTGCATCAACAGCTTCCTTATTTCGGAAGCGCTCACCTGCATACCTTCAACAAGGAGGGGGGGATATTGTTCGGCATAAAACCCCATTTGATCAGCCAGTTTTTTGAGGCTTCCAAAAGTCCCTTCCCGGTTCTTGCCAAAGTGGTGATTAAACCCAACAACGATATGTTGTGCCTTAATTTGACGCAACAAATAATCCGTAATAAATTCCTTATAGGTGACCTGGGCAAATTCCCTAGTAAACGGAAGGATAACCAGATGATCAATGCCAGACTGGCGGATCAGTTCAATTTTTTCTTCGAGCAGGGTTAAAAAACGCAACTCATGGGGGGCATGCTGCAATACAAGGCGCGGATGCGGCCATAAGGTAACCAGCACAGATTCCCCGTTATGCTCTGTTGCCAGCTCTTTTACCCGTTCAATAATAGCTTTGTGGGCCAGGTGTATGCCATCAAAATTACCGATGGTGACCGCCGGGTTCACTGCTGAAAAAAGGTGAATGTCGTGATGAACTTTCAAAATCCTGAAAACTATTTTTGCGCAAAATTAGTAAATGATGCTAAATATACGTGGGTAATGCGTAAGGGTTATTATGGGGCCGTCCAAAACCATCTTCTTTTACTAAACGAAAAAAATGAATGGCCCCTGTGATTACAAATGCTCTTCAATATAATGAATGAGCGCATGGATGACCTTGATATGAATTTCCTGCACGCGGTCAGAAAAACTGGAATGCGGGGCCCTGATTTCCACATCGGCCAGATTTGCAAGTTGTCCGCCGGTTTTGCCGGTGAGTGCGATAATTTTCATTCCTTTCTCACGGGCTGTTTTAGCCGCCTCTACTACATTTCCACTGTTACCGCTGGTGCTTATGGCAAGGAGTACCTCCCCGGGTTTGCCCACAGCCTCTAGGTAGCGCGAAAAAATTTTATCAAACCCGTCATCGTTTGCAACACATGTGATATGGGTCGGGTCAGAAATGGCGATGGCTGCTACGCTGTCACGTTTCCCCCTGAAATACCCTGTCAGTTCTTCTGCAAAATGCATGGCATCGCTCATAGAACCACCATTGCCACAACTTATGGCTTTCCCCCCGGACTTTAATGATTGAACAAGAATATCTCCTGCCTTCACAATATTATCAATATTACCGGGTGTATTTATAAATTGATCCAGTATTTCTCTGGCTTCTGTTAAATCCTGTTTAATCAGGTTATCCATCCTTTTTTTTTTTAATGGAACGAACATATACTTTTTTTATGACTTATATACTGATAAAAAAGGTTTTTATCCTGTATAAGATTCAACAAAAGTAATTAAGAATTTTATACTTTTGAACCAGAGGCTCATTTATGACACGAAACAGAATACGTAACCGGTTGCATGAAATCATTTTTGAGGCTGATACCCGAACAGGTAAGGTCTTTGATATTATTCTGCTTATCCTGATTTTAATGAGTGTTGCTGCTGTCCTTCTTGAAAGTGTTCCTTCAATTAATCCTGTTTACTACAGGCAGCTCAGATTACTGGAATGGTTTATTACCATTGTGTTTACCATTGAATATTTTTTGAGAATATGGATTGTTAATAAACCAAAAAAATACATGACCAGTTTTTTTGGCATTATCGATTTCCTGTCCATCCTGCCCACCTACATCGGCTTACTCATTACAGGTACCCAGAGCCTTCTTGTGATAAGGGCTTTACGCCTGCTCAGGGTGTTTCGCGTTCTGAAAATAACCCGATACACCAGCGAAGGGGGTATTTTAATGGAAGCCCTCAAAGCAAGCAGGGTTAAAATCAGTGTTTTTCTTTTTGCAGTTTTGACCCTTATTTTGATTATTGGCACCATCATGTACCTGATTGAAGGTGCTGAGCATGGGTTTGTCAGCATTCCGAAAAGCATCTACTGGGCAGTGGTCACCCTGACAACTGTCGGTTATGGCGATATCACGCCACAAACTGCTTTAGGACAGTTTCTCTCAGCAGCCGTGATGATTCTTGGATATGCCATTATAGCAGTGCCCACCGGCATTGTTTCCATGGAAATCTCAAGTGCTGCCAAAAAACAACGAAACACCCAGGTATGCCAGACCTGCCTGGCCAAGGACCATGATAATGATGCCCGGTTTTGCAAGCATTGTGGCAGTCCGCTTTACCCCAATGCTCCGGTGAGGGAATAACAGGAACAGTTGCATCATTTTTGTAGTTAATCATTAACTTTGTTTATGTAAATCAAGATAAAAATGGCAATACCAAGATTATTTAAAATACCCAGGCACAGGCAGTTTAATTACCGGCCTATTTATTATAATGCTGAGAAAGAAGAATTACAGGAAAGAATAAAAAAAATTGAACAGGAATACGGAAAAAAACAAGAAAGCAAGGTTGGAAAAGAATACAGGCCTTCCATCCGTCGGGGCATCATGCGCGGCAATTACCGCCAGGTGACAAAGGCTAAACGTCAGTCAAACATTCGCTTGATTGTCATCCTATTAGTCCTGTTTGCCCTGGCGTATTACATTTTTTATTCACAGCTTGCAGGCTAAAATTGTTTCCGTATTATAAATCTAAATGGCCACCTGAGCCTTTTATAAAACTGATATTTTTTCATGGCGGATGTAATTCAATTGTTACCCGATTCCATTGCAAACCAGATAGCAGCCGGAGAGGTGGTGCAACGGCCTGCTTCAGTTGTAAAAGAACTTGTGGAAAACTCCATTGATGCCGGCAGCAAAACCATTAATGTTTGCATCACTGACGGAGGGCGCACGCTCATCCAGGTAGTGGACGACGGAGGTGGCATGTCTGAGACCGATGCACGCATGAGCTTTGAGCGTCATGCCACATCAAAAATCCGCAATACAGAGGATTTGTTCCATATACATACCATGGGTTTCCGGGGCGAGGCATTGGCCAGTATTGCGGCAGTAGCGCATGTTACACTTAAAACACGCCGTCCGGAAGATGATATTGGCACAGAACTGCACATTAAAGGCTCAAAAGTTGACCTTCAGGAACCGGCAACAACCCCGGCGGGATCCAACTTACAGGTTAAGAACCTGTTTTTTAATGTGCCGGCACGACGGAAATTTCTGAAAACAAACAGCACGGAGTTCAGGCATATTCTTACAGAATTTCAACGGGTGGCCCTGTGCCATCCTGAAATAAAATTTGTACTTCAACACAATGGAAATGAAATATATAATCTGCCGGAAAGCAACCTGAGGCAACGCATCATCCATGTGTTCGGAAAATCGATGAACAGCAACCTGGCTACAGTTAACACAAAAACATCCATTGTAAAAATACATGGTTTTATCGGCAAACCTCAACAGGCCAAAAAAAAGATGGGCGAACAGTATTTTTTCATCAACGGAAGGTATATGCGCCATCCCTACTTCCATAAAGCTGTGATGAATGCTTATGATCAAATCCTGGCACCCGGTACCTTTCCATCCTATTTCATTTATTTTGAAGCTGACCCGGGCAGCATTGACGTAAACATCCATCCTACAAAAACAGAAATAAAATTCGAAAACGAGCAGGCCATTTTCCAAATTTTGCAGGCTTCAGTAAAAGAAGGCCTTGGAAAATTCAACCTGGTGCCTAGCATTGATTTTGAAACTTCGGGACTTATTGATATTCCGGTTGCCAGCAGAGGAACCGATATAGCGCCCCCATCCATAGATATTGATACGGATTATAACCCGTTTGTGGAACAGAAGAAACCAGCTTCCCCGGACAGGTTGAACAACGCAGGTAACCGCGCATTTAAAAAAGAAATCGATCAGGATTGGCAATCCTTATACCAGGGATTTGAGCAAGAGCACCGCACTTCTGATCAAAAAGATTTGGGTTTCGAAACGGGACCCCCACATGAAGAAACAACAAAACCTGAAGGAAACCGGTTTTTTCAGTTAAAAAACAGGTTTATTCTGAGTTCGGTAAAATCAGGACTTATGGTGATTGATCAAAAACGGGCCCATGAACGGGTTCTGTATGAACGCTTTCTGGTAAACCTGATTAAAAAACAATCGGTTACACAGCGGAGCCTCTTTCCTGTTGAAATGGAGCTAACCCGTGAGCAGGAAAGCATCTGGAAAGAAATTAAAGATGAATTGCAAAACCTGGGCTTCAACATAAATGAAGCCAAACAAAAGCTCATCATTGAAGGGCATCCCGCTGATTTAGGCAATGAAAATCCGGTAAAGCTGCTGGAAGATATTTTTGAAAGCTTTCTGGAAACGCCCGATAACCTTGGCGCAGCGAGTAAAGAGACACTGGCGCTTAAACTGGCCCAATCTGCTGCAATATCTCATGGAACAGAACTCAGCCAGGAAGAGATGCAAGATCTGGTAGACAGCCTGTTTGCTGCGCCTATGCCTAATTTCAGCCCAACAGGTAAAACCATTATCTCCATCATCAATTTCGAAGAACTGATGGAAAGGTTTTATTAACGAACATTTTTATATGTATATTAGTTTTCTTTTTTTAGTATTTAACAAACAATAATTTAATGAGGCAATTTGGTTCGGGAGGATTTGGAAGCATTCCTCTGGTGGTGAAAAATCTATTGATTATTAACATTATAATGTTGCTTGCAACCTGGGTGGTCCGCAACACTTTTGGCATTGATCTTAACCGCGTTCTGGGTCTTTTCTTTTTCAGGTCAGAAAGCTTTATGCCCATTCAGATAGTTACCCACATGTTCATGCATGGCGGGCTTACCCACTTGTTTTTTAACATGTTTGCCCTGTGGATGTTCGGAAGGGTTCTTGAAAGTGTCTGGGGCCCTAAACGGTTTTTCATATATTATATGGTTACCGGCCTGGGAGCAGTTTTTTTGCACACCCTTGTAAATTATATCGGTTTCAAATCTGCCATGAATCAACTGACACCCGATCAAGTCAACCTGGTATTTGAACGCGGTACAGAATATTTTCAAAACAGACAGGTCTTCACAGATCCGGCCATGGAAAAGCTGCAATTAATTCTTAACACCCCAACTGTAGGTGCTTCAGGAGCGGTTTTCGGTGTGCTCCTGGGCTTTGGCATGTTGTTTCCCAATACTCAACTGATGCTGTTGTTCCCGCCCATACCCATCAAAGCAAAGTATTTCGTTATTGCTTACGGAGCGCTGGAATTATACCTGGGTATTTCACAACCAGGAAGCAATGTTGCCCATTTTGCCCATCTGGGTGGTATGATTTTTGGATTCATCCTGATTAAATACTGGGATAAAACAACACATGATTTCTATTGATAAAATGATATGAACGGGATATTTGATGAAATAAAAGATTCTTTCAGGCGAGGCGGAACCTTAATTCAGTTGATTTACATTAACCTGGCGGTTTTTTTGGTTGTAAAGTTGATTTTTGTGTTTCTGTTCATGGGAAACATGAGTGATAGTACCACGGCTGTTGTCCGTTTTCTGGCTTTACCGGCATCCCTTCCGGTCTTAATTACCAAGCCCTGGACCCTCATAACTTATATGTTCCTTCATACCAGGTTCCTGCACATCCTGTTCAATTTGCTCTGGCTGTACTGGTTTGGTAAAATATTTCTGATGTACCTGACCCCAAAACAAATGCTAAGTGTGTATATTTTAGGGGGATTGTCAGGCGCAGCCTTGTATATCCTGGCTTACAATACCCTGCCGGTTTTTGAAAACATCCTTCCGGTATCATATGCCCTGGGGGCTTCTGCTGCTGTGATGGCAATAGGTATAGCCACTGCTGTTTACCTGCCCGATTTCACCATCAATCTGATGTTCATCGGACAGGTTAAACTGAAATACCTGGCCATGGTGTTTGTTGTACTGGATATTCTTTCCATTGCATCAGACAATGCCGGAGGTCATATTGCCCATCTGGGGGGTGCATTGTTTGGCTATTTGTACATCGTGCAATATCGCAAAGGAAAGGATCTTGGAAAAGGATTTAATAACATGATGGATGGCGTTGTTTCATTGTTTAGTTCGCGAAAAAAAATGCACGTAACCTACCGCAAAACCGAAAAAATAAAAGAAGAAACCGATTGGGATTATAACAAACGGAAGCGTGAGGAACAAAAAACCATTGATGAGATACTTGAAAAAATTGCCAAATCAGGGTATGAAAGCCTGTCAAAAAAAGAAAAAGAAATTTTGTTCAAAGCAAGCAAGTAAAAAATACATAATTAGCTGACATTGAGACGAGTTTTAAAAAAAATCCTGATCATTGTAAACATCTTCTTAGCTGTTGCGCTTGGATTAAGTTATCTTTCGGTGCACATTGGCCCGCAGCAGTTTTGGCCATTCGCATTTCTAGGCCTGGTTTACCCCTATCTACTGGTGGCGAATTTCTTTTTTTTGGTTTTCTGGATACTCAAACGTAAGAAGGCATTTTTAATTTCCTTAATCAGTATCCTGGCTGGATTTAATCATTTGAATAACACGTTGAATTTTAACCTGAAAAAAGAATCGGCTTCCGAAAGCTTAACCACATTGAATGTCATAACCTATAATGTGAGGTTATTCAACCGGTATGAATGGACCGAGGATAAGGCAGTCTATAAAAACATCATGGAATTGATCCGCCACAGGAAAGCCGACCTTGTATGCCTGCAGGAATTTTTTGTAAACCGGAATTCAGCCCCCACCGAGGACGATCTTCTCGAATTACTGCCCGGGCTGGATTACAAACACATTCATTACCACGACATGTCACCTCAAAACCGGTTCGGTATTGCCACCCTTAGCCGGTATCCCATTATCAATCAAGGAATCTTACAGTTTAAGGAATCATTGAACCTGTCTATCTTTTCTGATATTCTTATTGATGATGATACCATAAGGGTTTACAACAATCACCTTCAATCCTTTAAAATACAGGACAACGACATTGAATTTATGAACGAACTCAAGTTGGAATATTATGAAAAACAACTTAAGGATGCGCACGCTTTGTCTCAAAAATTGCGGCATGGGTTCATGGAAAGGGCCCAGCAGGTAGACTTTGTCTCAGAGCATATCCACAAGAGTCCACATCCGGTAATTGTGTGTGGTGATTTTAACGATACCCCTATGTCGTATGCATATCATACCATGCGAAACAACCTGAAGGACAGTTTTACCGAGGCGGGCATGGGATTTGGAAAAACATACGGAGGCAGGGCGCCGTCCTACCGCATTGATTATATTTTACACAGTCCGACTATCAATACGCTTAGTCACGAACGCCTTAAAGTGCCCTATTCGGATCATTTTCCGGTATTTGCCAGGTTGATCCTGGGTTCTGAAGAGTAACCAAATGTAAGCGGAAAGGAAATTGGAAGTGTATGTATGGAGCATGCTGTCCGCGTGCCGCCATAGCTATCCCTTGCCGCTGTAGCTTTGCAAAGGCGAGGCCGGAGGCACATGCCCTTCAATATTATTGATGCATCAAAACGGCAATGTCTTTAAATCCACATTGCCGCCGGAAAGAATTATGCCAACCTTTTTATTCGTAAACTGTTCGGGGTACTCTAAAACAACGGCCAACCCGACAGCTGCAGAAGGTTCCACAACAATTTTCATGCGTTCCCAAATTAGCCGCATAGCCAGAATGATTCCCGGTTCGGATACCGTAAATATATCATCTGCACAAGCTGAAATAGCCTGAAAGGTTAAACTTCCCAGCGAGGTCAATAATCCATCAGCAATGGTTTCAGGGTTGACCGACGGCACAATTTCTCCCTTGTAAAATGATTTTCGGGCATCGTCAGCGCCTTTTGGCTCTGCTCCGAACACAAGGGTGGCCGGCGCGATGTTTTTAGCTGTAATAGCCGTGCCGCTAAGTAATCCTCCCCCGCCTACAGGAGCGATGAGCATATCCGGTTCAGGTATTTGTTCCAGAAATTCCAGTGCCGCTGTTGCCTGCCCCTGGATAATTTCTTTCCGGTTATATGGGTGAATGAATGTAGCCCCTGTTTCTGCTATCACTTTTTCCAGGGTGCGCTCACGTGCCTGAAGAGTTGGCTCACAATGCGTAATTATGCCCCCATACCCGGCCACAGCTTTTTTTTTCACTTCGGGTGAATTCTCTGGCATAACTATATATGCAGGAATGTTTAACCGTCGTGCAGCAAGTGCCAAAGCGGCTGCATGGTTGCCTGATGAATGGGTTGCTACACCCTTGAATCTTTGTTTTTCCGGCAATAAAAGCACAGCATTGGTAGCCCCCCGGTATTTAAAAGCACCAACCTTTTGAAAATTTTCACATTTAAAATACAGGAAGGCGCTGGTGATCGCATTGATGCTTTGGCTGGTAAATACCGGAGTCCGGTGAATAAATGGTTTTATGCGCAGGTGTGCCTGTTTGATTTCTTCAATATGTGGTAGATTGCTACGGAGATTCATCCTTTTTTTCAGCCAAATATAAGGCATATTTATTTTTTACCTGCTCACCGATGTCATATTCTGAGGCTTCGATAAGCCAATCTTCCTCAAGATCAAGCCAGGCATAAAACTCCGTTAATTCCGGTTCTTCCAGTTTGGTGATATCCCGGATTAAGGATTTGTTGTATTTGGCATAAATAACCTTTCGTTTGGTTTCCTTTTTCATGAAATCGTTGTAATTCTTCAGCTGCTTCTCATAAGGGGTGTAGATGGTAGCCACGCCAATACCTTCGGGTATCGGGTTATGTTGTTCCGCAACCGATGGCTGGCGCTTGATATCCTTAGCCGCCTGGTAGGCGTATCCAGTCATATCTTTTCTCAACCTGTCTTCCGGGGTGTCAGTCAATTCAAGGTTTAATACGTTCTCTTTAAATTGCCGGTAGCTTCCCAGTGCAGTAACCTGAACTTCGGCGATTTCGTAGAGCCGCTGCTGCATTGAAATGACGGAATCCTGATTTGAGCCGGCTGGTTTTGAAATAAAAATGACCTTTGGATAATATCCAACAGCATTTACAACCAGGGTATCTGTGGAATGAACCTTTATTTTGAATATTCCGGAAGTATCCGTTATCACGGAATTTCTGTCAGACTCATTGAATACGTGTCCAAAAATCACCGGAAGACTGTCCTGATGCCCGATAAGTTTCCCCTGAAAAATAAACCTTTCTTGTTGAATGGTGTCCTGTCCGTTCAGGTGAATACCGCAACCTAACAGGGACAGAAATAATATCACTTGTTGGAAATATACCCGGAACATGCCACAATTGTTGGAAAAGGGTTAACAATAAAATCAACCGCAAGTTCCGAATAATCAGGGTACAATACTATTAAAAATTGTTAAGAATTCTTAATTAATCTTATCCTGTCAGGGACTGTAAACCACCTTTTTCGTGGCAGCGGACCCATCAGTATACCGGATTTGTATGATGTACTGTCCATTGGATAACCCATTCATATCTAAAACGGCCTCAAAAGCATCAGGCTTGTGTTCAAGTACCATGTTACCAAACAAGCTAAAAACCCTGAGAGAAGCAATTTCTTTTGCAGATTGCACATGCAGGTTTGCCTTTACCGGATTTGGATACAAAACCATTGTCTCATTAGCAAATGTGTGAACATCAGATAAAAGAACAGATACCACAATGCTTGTATCCGTAGTGGGAGTCACAATCCCGCTTGTTTCAATTACGCCACCTCCGGTTATTGAATAGGCATAAGGTACATTTTTGGGGTAATCGTAAAATCCTGCCAGCCCATTGGCGTTCGTCATGCTCGTATCAGCATCAATCACAACAGCAGCATTTTCAACAGGAACATCATTGGATAAAACGGTAAAACGCATATCCACAAGGGTTTTTTCCAGATTAAACTCAAATGCTGTATCGGCACGAAAGAGAAAAGTACCCTCTACCGGGGCATAGCCATATTTTTCAACTGAAAAGGGATATGTTTCATTGAGCGGTACACTTTGAAACCTGGCAAGACCAAGGGAGGTGGTCATAATGGTATCCGATCCGAGAACAACCGCAGTTTCCTTTATGGGAATGCCATCAGAATAGGTATAAAACCGGGCCTCTCCATGGGTTTTTATAAGGGATACGGTGATGACTGAATCCGATTCAATATGCACCACAGAATCTGTTACCGATGAATAATCTGTTTTCGTAACAGAAAAGGAATATGCATTTTGTGGGAGTGAAAACACAACCTGTCCGCTCAAACCTGTCTGTTTTGTTTCACTGCCAAATATAACCCCGGCCCCTGACAGGGGTTCTCCCGTGGCCATATCAACTACTTCGACAGTACCGGAATATGATGTCTTTGCCATATCCAGAGAATATGCCACATCTTCATAGACTGCAATATTACTTCGCACAAGCGTGTCATAATGTTGCTTAGCAATTTTCACTTCATGATAGCCCACCGGCATATCCTGAAAAACAACGGTTCCATCAGCATTTGTAACGGCATTTTTTTCATTGATAATCACATCGGCTCCTGCCACGGGTTCGCCCGATGCCTTATCCAGTATAGACAAGGTTAGCTGGTGCAAAGAGGTATCAGAAACATAACTTAAATCTTCAACTGCAACATTGTCAATAAAGACATCCACATTAGAGGCTCCAAGGTTTAACCTGAACCGTGCATTTACATCGGTGGGTTGGTTCATTGTAAAATAAAATGCATATTCGGCAATTGAGTTATTAACCGCAAATTCCTGTTTCCCACAGTAACTTGTCATTACCCAGGGGTCGGCACCTTTGACAATGTCGGCCTCCACCAATCGGGATTCGGAAGCAGAAGCTAAAAACGAAACCTTGTAGGACTTTCCGTATTCAAGCCTGAGTCCGTTGTTCACCAGGGCAACATCCTGCGCATTGGCAGTACCATCCTGAATGGTAACCTTTGCCTTGTTATTCTCTACGGAAAAGTCGGCCTCAGCATCAGGTGACTGATAAAGGTACCAATGATTAGTTGAATCCAGAAAGCGGGGGTTTGTGATTAAATTTCCGGGCAGGGCTGTTATCGTATCATTGTTCGGATTAGACATGGGCATGTGCAGCAGGGCATATACCAGTCCTTCGTTCCAGGTTCCGGGAGGGTCATTATAAATACCAAAACCCGAACAAAACTCCCAATAAGCCCAGCTAAAACCATACTCTTCAAAAATCCGGGCTATGTAATTGGTCCAGCGCACCCGTGATTGCATATCTGCAGCACTATAGGCACCGAACTCACCCATATATACGGGTATGTCATGCGTTTCGGAATAATTGATTACACCGGTTATATCATCAATCACAGCCTGTCGTGCTTCCAGGGTGTTTTTCCAGGGTGTACCTGCCCAGGCATCTGACCCTTCTGACCAGCTCGCTTCCTGGTGGGTAAACTGAAAGGGATTATAATAATGAATCGTAAGGATGATATTGTCATCATCAGCAGGGATTTGAAGTTGATTTAAGGCACTGACACCTCCCCAGTCGGCCGGGCCAACGATTAATGTCCGATCAGGCTGCAGGGATCTTATTGTGCTATACGCTTCATCAAGCAATGAGTTCCATTTACTAATGGTAAGATTACCGTGGGGTTCATTCAATATTTCAAATATGAGGCTATCCGAATAATCGCCATATCGATGACAAACCTGTGTCCAAAGTGCCAGAAACCGTTCCTTTTCAGCATCCGGATCATCAAAAAGAGCCTCATAATGATGAAAATTAATGATGGTATATAACCCATTCTTTAAGCTGTTGTCAATGACCCAATCGACCAGTTCAAAAAAAGATTCATGAATGGTATAAGGGGGTGATGTTCCGGCATGTGCATTCCAACGAATGGGAACACGAAGGGAATTAAACCCCTGTTCGGCAATAAGCTCAAAATATTCTTCTTTGAGATTAACACCCCAGTCACCCGGGTTAGGTGCTTCAAGAGCGTTTCCTAAATTAATGCCCCTCCCTATCCGTTGATTTTGCAACTCAGCTTTGGTCATTTCCTGACCATATATTTTTGGCAGGTCAACAAAAAAGCCACACAAAACAACAATTCCAATAAATAAGGTTTTTATTATATTCTTCATAATTAACTAATTCATAATTAAAATTGGTTGTGAACAGAATTTTCCGGAACCGGTTTTTAACCGTATCCAGTACATTCCCGCAGGGAAACCTGAAACATTAATTTGGCGCACTGCATCCTCCGGGTCAATTTTACGGATTAAACGGCCTGTTTCAGTAAAAATTTCAACTTGGAAATCCGTAATTCTTGAATCAATTTGAATGACATTATTCGCCGGATTTGGATATACCCTGAACATTTCTGATACCACAGGGCCTTCAATACTGCTCGGGATAAAGGTTATTACAACAGTTGAATCTGCTGTCAGCAAAAGGGTATCCGTAAATACTGGCATATCTTCTGTATATAAATCAAAAATATACGCGGAGTCAACCGGAAGCGCATAAAAACTGGCTAGCCCCTGCTCATTGAAGCTGGCGGTGTCCGTATCGATGACAATAAATGTCCGGGACACGTTATATTCATCCGTTGAAATTTCGAAATTCAGGTTCGCCTGTGATTTTTTCATTTCCAGTTCAACAGTAGTATCTGATATCAGGTTGATGGTACCCTCGAGAGATTTATATCCTTCCTTTGAGAGCGCGTACCCGTATTGCTGCTCCACCTCCAACATCGGAAAAGTAACCATTCCAAGGGATGTTGAATAAAGGCTATCTTTGTTCAGCACCACTTCCACATTATTTACCGGCCGGCCTTCATTCCGGATTCTGAATTTAACATCAGCATGAGTTTTAATAAGTTCTATGGTAAATGATGTGTCCGAAACAATGGTGAAATCTCCCTGGAAGCTTTCAAAACCATTTTTATCAAAGGTTGCAGGATATGTGCCGTTCCGCACAATAAAACCAACCTTCCCATCGGAGTCGGTAACATCCGAGTCAATGCTGAATGAGGCATTTACAAAAGAAATTGGTTTACCGGTAGCTTCTTCCACCACATTGAACAACACATTATATTCTGCCGGTGTTAAAGTCAGGGTAATGGAAGTATCACGAAAGATGTTTACGTGTTTTTTAAGCAGGGTGTTGTATAATGGATTTTCCACTTTTACCGTATACCTACCGGCAAAGACATCATTGTATGCAGCATGCCCGGGGCTATCGGGTGATTTCACAGAATCATTAAACGTAATGATAAAATCGTCAATGACCTCATCCGTTTCTGCATGCCTTACATCAAATGCAACCTGATGCTGTGTTGAATAATCTCCCCTGGTTTCCAACGCAAGTTGTGTGGCATAATAAGCGGGTTTGGGATTAAACCTGGAATCAAATAACGAGGGTTCCCTCTCATAGTACCATCCTTCGATATCAGACACGTGCCAGGTGTTCCACCCCATTACAATAGTATCCAGTTTTTGAAGCATCACATCAAGTATAGCCTGATAGGTGTATGCCTGATCTTCCAATGATTGCGTATAAATATTATTTCTCCAGGCTGAAAACTCAGTAATATGAAATTCCACATTGTTTGCGTTACACCAGTCAATTAAATCTGCCAGGTGTTGCAAATTCTCTTCCGTAGCCCAGCCGATATCCACATGGGCCTGCCAGCCCAGGCCATCCACACGGTACCCCAAATCACGGAGATATAAAACGGTTTCTTTTGTTCTCTCCATGCCAGCCGTACCGGGGTGGGTATGGTTGTTTACAATTTGTTTAATATCCGGTGCATGTTCATTGGCAATGGCAAAGGCTTGCTTTATATATAAGGGGGTGCGGTTAGGGTCTGTATCGCGCCCAATTTGTTCCCATGGGTTTTCCCACTCATCGGTTCCTGTGCGGGGACCGAACCAGCTTCCGTCATCCAGGGCTATTTCATTAACCACATCCATGTATTCCACACCTTCTTTTCCATTGTAGCGCTTGCAAAATGCTGTCATAAAGGTTTCCAGCTCTTCTTCTAGTTCGGCAGCAGTGCGGTGATCTTCCTTGGCCCAGGTGTTGCATTGCGGGGCAATGGGGCCATGAAGACGGATGATTTGATTATGACGTTGGATGTGGCTTAACCATTGATCGGCTGCAGTCCAATTAAATGTACTCATATTAGACCGGATAACCCGGTGCTTAAAATCATTCTCAGGTGTTACATAACTGAACTCCCGGTTCATAACATCTGCAATGGGATCATACAGTGAACTGCCGGCGATTGTCGCGCCGATAAGCAATGTATCACCGTATTTATCTGCTACAATATCGCGCAGGGAACGACCTTCAGGAACAGGTAACTGCGCATTCCCGGCATTTATAAGAAACAACATCCAAAATACCATTGCCCAAACTCTAAAAACCACTCTTTTCATTAGAATAAAATTAAATTAGAGACCCGTTTTTCAAAAATTTATAATTGCCAAAAAATGACGATAGTAATTTCAATGCCATGGAACCTGTCTGCCACAGGCAGGCCTCATGTTTTATTGCCTTCGGCGAACTCTCCGCCATTTGGCGTTTCGGTTCATGTCCTTTTGTCTTTGTACCTAATATATAAAATTCTCTTAATGATGAGGGTTTCACAGGAATACATTCTTCGTTAAACATCTGCCATCCAATCAATACGTAGTATAAACCAACTCCGGGCTAAAAATATATACTACATTTTAAGCTAAAAGTTTGGCTTACCGGAAATAAAAAAACCTTCCAGACTTATATACCCGGAAGGTTTGGTTATTATTTTTCAATCCTTATTAACGCATAATCCTATTCAAAATAATTGATATACCAGTTGTTTTCATCCAACAGGTAGTTATAAATCTGATCACGTTTTTCACCGGAGAACTTAGCTGCAACCTTTTCAGCAAGAAACTCAGGTTCTCCACGTCTTTTAGCAACTCGCATCAGATCGTAAAACCGCTCCCCTTCAAATGCCAACTCACGTGCACGTTCATCCAAAATCTGTTCTTCGAACCATTTTTGTTTAGCATATAAGTTACCCCTGAAGTTTTTATATCCGGTGATTTCATTGGTATAAGGATCGTGTTCATATATGATGTCACTAACTTCAATCTGGTCATCCTCAAAAATTATTAGTCCGTTAACACCTTCCACTAAGCCTACGCCGGCACGCCCACGAACACCAAGTTGTTCTCTGTTAGCGGACCTATTGTATTGTGCGCCATCATTAAGGTATCGCTGTGCCATAATAACCTCTGGACCCCAATACGTATATAATTCGGCTATGTAAAGATGAATACCGCCGGCACGGTAGATAATATAGTTGGCATCTTCGGAATAAATCTGACGGCCAATGGAATATTTGGCAACAATCGTATCCACACCAATCATAATCTCTCTTGAACTTGGCAAATCACCATAGTACCGCTTTAAAATCATATCAGCATAATCATCTCCCAGATACTGCCCGTTTTTGTAATACCAATATGAGGCACCGTAACCACGGTAATTATCTGTCGGAGAACCACGGAAATCCATTTTGTGGCGACCCGGATCAGCATTTGAGTGATCAATCTGCTGGCGGTTATATACCGTTTCCCACATATCGGTGGCTATCCTGGTAGGCTGAAGCATGTGGTCGTGCGGACCTTCAGCCTCGAACAAGCGCTGAAAATCGTTTTGCTGGAAATACTCCTTGCTGAACTGAATGGTATAAATGTGCTCCTGAATATCAACACTTTGGAAAATATTCTGCCATGAAGGGCCGAAGAAAGTAAAATCCAGAAGATATCTCGGTTCTTCCGTATCACGCATGCGTACAATTTCCTCAAAATGAATGCGGGCATTGGCATAATCGCCAATTGTAAGGTACATGTGCCCCAATAAGGCATGCATGGCCCAGGTATTCCATATAGTAACTTCCCAGGTAGGATCGTCAATGTCAATGGCATGATTTACTCCAACAGCTTTCACTTTGTTTTCAAGCTGATTGGTGAAATAATCAATAACCATCTCTGTATCATATAATTTTTTCTCCAGCTCAATGGGCTTGTTATAGGTTGTGTCATTGTCAAACCCATTGACATCATATTCAATATGTACACTGTCAATGTATGTACCTGGTGAATTTACATAATCAAGGATTTCCTCCATGGTAACCAGCGACTCATGAATAAAGGGCACTTTTCCATATATCCTAACGGCATTAAAATAGGCCCATGCACGCATACACAACGCTTCTCCATAAAGGCGATCGTAATTGCTGATGGGACTTTCCGGATCCATGACTTCAGGATGATTTTTTTCAAGTATCCTGATAAAATTATTAGCCGCATTTATAAGCTTAAAAAAATTGGTAGGTGAGGCATATTTATTGGATTCGGAGATATTGAAATTGTTAATTTCAACTAGATCTGCATCTGCATTCTCTGTTACAGTCAACAAATCACCACGCAATTCACCCAACACCATGAGCTGTTCTACCAGTTCCTGCTGAAAACCATACATACCCATTTCTACAGCACGGTACTCATACCAATCAGAATACAATTGATCCTCGGTAATTGCCAGTTCCTGTTGCGGATCCAGAAAATCTTCACAAGCCGGAAACAGTACCAGAGAAAATAAAATCAGATATAGAATTCCAGAGTTTTTAACATACTTTCTCATAATCTTCATTCTAAATAGTTAATTTATAATCCAAGTTTGATTCCTGCAATAAACTGCCGGGGCTGAGGGGTTTGACCATAGTCAACACCCTGATGTTCATTTGAGTATGAATATGAGAATTCAGGATCATAACCAAGATATTCTGAAAACACAAACATATTGTTTGCTGATACATAAAACTCAGCATTACGGAATGCAAGAAACTCATCCGGGATTTTATAGCTTAATGTAATGTTTTTAACACGTACATATGATCCGTCTTCAACCCAACGGGTGGAGAAAGAAGAATTGCCAATGGGGTCATCCCACAAAGCGCGTGGAACATCGGTTTCATGGCCTTCGTATTGCCATCTGTTCAGCACTGTTGCACTTTGATTGTATAATTCGCTCATTTGCTCATTTTTATACCGGATGTAATTAAAGACATCATTACCCAGACTGAACTGAACGAATCCACTCAATGTGAGATTTTTATAGCTGAAAGCTGTACCCAAACCACCGAAGAAATCCGGCAGGGTAGAACCGATGATTTTTTTATCATAATTGTCAATCACACCATCCGGTGTACCTTCAGGTCCGGACAGATCGGCAAATCTGGCATCCCCGGCCTGGTAAGGCATTCCCTTATCATTTACAAGTCCGGCATCCGATGCTTCCTGCGTGCTGCTGTACACTCCTTCAAAAACATATCCGTAAAAACTATTGGCTTGTTCGCCGGGTCTGTTGATTAATTCAGCACCCAGGATATCGGTAGTCAGTTCACCACCTTTTATGCTGGTAATTTCATTTTGCACGGAAGAAACAGAAGCCTGAATGTCCCATTTAAAGGATGCACCATTAATAATACGCGCAAAGGCATTGGTTTCCCAACCCACATTTTCCATTTCGCCGGCATTTTCTGCTCTGAAATCATACCCTAAAAACCGATCAACCGGAGAAAAAATAAGCATATCCGAGGTGTTGGATATAAAATAATCCACGGTTAATGCCACCCTGTTGGCCCATAGGGAAAGATCCAATCCTCCGTTTATCTGGGTTACGGTCTCGTAAGTCAGTTCTTCGTTAGGAATCACAGCAGGATAGAGTCCCACTGTTTGGCGGTAATTAGTGGTATTGTAGAAATTCGTTGCTGTACTCTCGCCAATGTCATCATTACCTGAGGTACCAAAGCTGGCCCGCAGCTTCAATTCTTCAAGCCAGGACATATTTTTCATAAACGATTCGCTTGAAATTCTCCAGCCGGCGCTTAATCCGTAGAAAAGTCCGAAAGGTTCACCGATAACCGAAATGGTATTGGCAGCTTCTTCACCTACTCTGGAAGAACCATCAAGAGAAACACTGGCGGTCATGAGATATTTGTCCTGGTAAGCATAGTGCAAAAATTCGTATAGTGTAATATAATTCCATATCCTGTTTTGTCCGCCAACCTCACGAAGATCGCTTTGTCCGGATTGCAGGTTACGGTATTCGTCATTTTCAGGAGCATTTTTGGTCATCCCCCAATCGAATTCATACTGGTTGGTCTGCACCTGCACACCCGTGCTTGAAGACAGGTTATGATTCGCTCCAAATTGACGACTAATGCTAAGGAAAGAATTATTGTAAAATGAAGTAATGGAATTATTTGACGCCAATGCCACGTTCCAGGCTTCGTCATCATCATACAATTCCATACCCAGGTTAGGCTGGAACAGTTCTTCCTTAAGAACATTGTAGCTTAAACTATAATCGCTATGAAATGAAATGTTTTCGGAAATTACAGCCTCAAAATCAAGGGTAGATATAAAATTATAATTGGTATTATCGGCTGTATAATTATCAATAACAGCCTGTGGGTTACTTACGCCAATTTCATCAACCATTGCCAATGTTGTCAGTTCCCTGTCTTCCAGGTCGTATTGAAATGGATTTAACAAGGGAGACTTTGCCAGCGCAGTAATAATCGGACTGGTTTCATCCACGGTACCGGCCTCTTTGAGTGAAGAGGTGCTGTAATTCAGGGCAACACCGGCATTCATTTTTAACCAGGGAAATACATTCACCCGGCTCACAAAACGCAGGTTATAACCAGTGTATCCGGTATTTTTAATGATGCCTTTATTATCCATAAATCCAAAAGAAAGACCATAACGTGCAATCTCGTCTCCACCTTTAACATTCATATTAAAGTTGGTAAATGATGAATTATCAAAAATATAGTCCTGCCATTTTGTATCGTGCTGGTAATCGATGAACCCTTCCTCATCCGGTTCCAGGTATAATCCCGGATACATTTCCCGTACCTGCTCTTCCGCAACATTGGAAGAAAAGAGCACTTCGTTCATCAGTGCCTTATGTTGCTTGGCATTCAACTGGGGAATTTTGTTCTCCGGAGCAAGAGAGTATCCGGTTCTTAAATCGGCTTCGATAACTGTAGAGGTAACACTAGGATCCAGGGTTTCAATATAAATGACCCCATTTGAACCTTTGGAACCATAACCAGCCGTCACAGAAGGATCTTTAACCACTGTCAGCCGTGAAATATCCTGGGGGTTTACTGCCAGTAAGGGATTATATTCAAATCCTGAAAGGTTTGAGGAAAACACATTGTGAGGCAGTAAAGGAATTCCATCCACAACATATAATGGCTGAGTGGTTGCATGAATTGAGCTAAGACCATGATTAGCAATTAATGTACCAGAGCTGGCAAGTCCGCTTCGATTTATGATATTTAAACCACCAACCCGTCCCTGCATGTATTGATCCACGGTTAATGCAGGAGTATGATGAATTTCTTCGGTACTCAGACTGAAATGCGATGCCGTTAAATTTCGATCATCAATAGCATGCGATAAAATATTAATATCATCCTGCCCGGCTTTAATATCATCAGGAGTAAGATAAATAGTCACTTGTGTTCTTCCATTAAGAAAAACCCTTTTTGGTTTATAATTTCCTGTTGGAGAAATACTTAACCACACGTCCCCTGAGGATGCAGTTAAAGTAAATTTACCTTCTTCATCAGTCACCACAGGCATCTCCAGCGATCCTTCGATACTAACGGTAACATCTGCAGCCGGCTGACCGGGATTCGTTAAAACAACCCCTTCCACTGTGAGGGTAGTGTCTTGCCCAAACAAAGGTAAGTAACAAACCACCCAGAGCAGGAAGCTAAAAAAGGCAATCTTTTTAAGTTCTTGTAATTTAGAAAATGTATGCATTTTTTTTATGTTTTGCTTCTTATAATCTGACATCATTCAATTACTAATCGGCATGATTCTGTCATATCTGTTCTATCATTATTCCATGTATCACATTGCTGCCAATTACATGGGGAAAAACTCAAAATAATCAACAACAAATCCCTGACTAAGTACCTGACCGGGTTCAACATATTCAAATTTAATTCTGGTCTGACCATAATCTGTCGTGCTGGTCATGTAAAAATCAAAGTAGCTAAACCCATTTTCCGGACGAAACCTCCTGCCGGTAACACTGGGAAGATAGCCTCCGTTGCGGATGTAGTCGTAATAATCAAAGGTATGCGTCAGTACATCATTTACATATATGTTGTAAATACCACCGATATTCATGTGTGTGCGAACAAGCATGCGGTAATCACGCGGAAAAAGGTTATCCACCAAAAACTCCACAGTAAATTTACCGGTGTAATCATTTATAAAATTGATTTTCATAATGGAGTCGTTGGAAGCATGCTTGTTAAATTCACGCAGGGGCCGCTGGGCCACATCAATTTGCACCTTGACACCTTCTTCTTCATTCCAGACAAACCGGCTACCACCTTCACCCAGAGGTCTGAGTAAATGCTCGCCCTCAAAACGTATGGAACCGTTATACAAGGTATCCGGTACATTAAAATCTTGGTAATTATATATATATCCGTTGCTTGCCAGGGTACGTTCACCAATCTCATAATCGATGATCACACTATCACCCAGCACGTTCAGTACTTTAACAGTATCACCATAGGTTGGCGTTTCAAAGGTAATGGGTTCAATCATTCCCGGAAAAACACCACGCTCAAGCAAGTATGGAATTAAAATGTCGTTTTGCCAGTCCATGGGTACATCGGTATAATCCTGGTAAACACCGGCCATTTCTTCAACCATGGAATTTAATCCGGCATTATAGTCTTCCTCATCCGGGAAAACCACTGTGGCAAAAAGATTGCGGAATTCCTCACGAATGGGGAAAAACTCTTCCTCAAATTCGTTGTATATTTCTGCTACCGTATCGTAAATAGTCCTGCCATCCTCTGTAAATCCTATGGGAATACTTCTTTCAAGGTCAAGGATAATAGAATCTAGCTCTTCCACATAATCTGCCAGAATGCGATTGTTTGCCCTGAAATATTCGAAAATGTTTGGCCGTGGATGTGCTACATTGCTTAACACAAAAAATTTCCCGTTTTGATAAAGCGGACTTTCCATTTCCACAGGTTGTAAGTCAAAGGTCAACCCATTTGCTCCTTTATCAAGAAGGGCAAATTTTTCGGCAAGGGTTTGCACCTTACGTTTTCCTTCAATATTTCCTGATTGCACAAAATGCTTTGAAATATGGTAATCCAATACTGAGCGGGTAACCGAAGCAGTATCGCTGTAAGCATCAAATGCAGTGTTTGTAGGTACGAACAGAGTATACGTATCGTTAAAATCAAACAGCGTATCGTAATTGAATTCCTCCATGTATTCAACAAACATGGAAAGCTCGGGCTTCTCCTTAATCACCTCCCACAAGTCGCGGTCGACCGTTTCCGGAATAGTCTCATAATGTTCAGCCCATTTATCTTCGCATCCGGCCAGGAATAAAATGAGAATGGATGCAAGTATGCCTAATTTATTAAACTTCATAATCTTATATTAATTTGTGAAAGGTTCGAATCGAATATAATCCCAGGCAAAATATCCGGGTATCAATGTTCTGATGGTAATGGTATGACTTTCATACCTGAGGAATTCTACGGTTCCTACTTCAAGTCCGATTGAATAACCACTACCCGGAGTACCGTTTACTTCTAAAAGTCCTCCAACATTCTGTCCGTCTATAAACACCTCAACAAAAGGAATATCATCGTTAAGGATTCCGGCTCCAAGAATAACATCATACCTACCGCCAACAATCGGTGGAATCGTATAGGAGATTGAAAAGTCACCCGAGACAACAATCAGATCATCGCTCCATGCCAGTCCGCTTTGATCTGCATACCTAATATATTGCAGGTCGCTTCCCTGTACAGAAATATATTCAAGCAGGGTAGTATCTTCAACAAGGTACTCCCCGGGTTCAGTTCTGAATTCATCAAAGGCCGATTCGCGTTCAAACTGGTAAGTCTGAGTTGCAAGGTTCGCCCGTTGCTGACGCATTACCTGATCAATAAAATGAATGGCCCCGCTTTGGGTTACAATATTGCTTTCATCATAAAAAACACCAATGTAATCAATGATGGTAGTATCCGGACCGCTGATAATGGTATCAAAAGCCTCTTTACCAGGATTGATGACAACATCCAGGCCTAATCCATTAATATTAACCGGAAGATCCGAGTAGGTGCTGAAATTGGATGCCTCATCAACAAAGTCATCAATAAAATAACTATCTTCCAGAATATGATATCCTACATAATTATACAATGCATTGGAAGGATCAGTATAATTCGCATCATCCGGGCTGATGTATGCTATTAAATCATCTATGTTCTGTATCCCGCGTTTATTATAGATTGAATCATGTTCAACAAACATGGTAAACGGGCGGCTAATGCTGTTCTCATTCTTTACATCAATATTGATAATATCCTTAAAACCGGTTAAATCAACTGCGGCTTTAAATATGGAATAACCAGGATTAAGTTCCAGCCAGCCGTAACTTGTGAAAGTCACAGGTTCAAGGGCTGTTTTGACAAGATGTACATACCCGTTTGATTTTTCAATATTGGGGCGTACCACCTGTGCCTGATTATTGATTACATAATAGGAAGTATCTTCTTCAATCACAAAACTAACGGTAAGGTAATCCTCCGAGAGGGTAAGTTCAGGAAGGGCACCAAAAGGAAAATCCTGGGAATGCACGCCTGTATTCACTACATGATAACGACTGAATGCAGCAGCATAGGTTTTATCACTCAGCAATTCATCCAGCGAATTATAGCGGTCACTGTTTTGAATGAAATTATCTACGGCCTCATTATCCGGTAAAAACAGGGTATAACCATCAACATTATCGGGGTTATATGCGCTGAGTGTTTTTGCCAGACCACCAGCTTCCAAAATCCTTTTGAAGCTGGAAAAGGTATCTTCGCCTGCTACGATATAATCATAGATTGTTTGCTCTTCAATATCTTCAAAATTGGCTTTGATAGTACCTGAGTCATCTTCACAGGAAGAAACCATCCCAATAATGAAAATTATACCTGCCAAAAATATATTAACTTGTTTCATTTGCTAAAAAATGTAATACGGATTTTGTTTCAGATTCAAATTACGCTCAATCTCATCTTCGTGGATAGGCAGATACCAACCCAGAGGATTTGTGAGTTTTGTTGCCAGAATTCGCTTTTGTGTTGACGGAACGTTCGACACAAGAAAATCGATAAGCTGTGATTTACGGGCATAATCGTTTCTGCGGCCCATACGGAGCAAATCAAACCAGCGTTTTCCTTCGTAAGCCAGCTCCAGTGATCGCTCATGCAAAATAGCATCCTCAAACGCAATTTTTGAATTCGCTACTGAAATTGGTGGACGTGCAGCCCTGTCGCGAATCATATTGATGTACACCAGTGCTTCGGAATATCGCTCTAGCTGTGATAATGCTTCCGCTTTCATCAATAATACATCAGCATAGCGATAGATGATGAAGTTGGCACTTCTCTGATCTGCTGAGGAGCGTGTGGTACGTCCGTCCGGAGCCCGGCCCACATATTTCCATATAATGTAATCATCTTCGGCATTTTTCCGGATGGTGGCACCTTCACCCCGCACTGTTTCAAAATTTTCGCGTGTGGAATAATCCTCTGCAAACAATTCCAGTGCCTGATCGCTTGGATCAAAATTATAACTGTTTGTTTCTGTCAATCCATACAGGCTATTGTTTTGTTGCAATGCAGAATTAAATTGCAATTCAAAAATGCTCTCTACAGAGTTACCAGGATAATATAGATCAAACCACTCTCCCTCGCTGAGCAAACGGTATTTTCTGGAAGCTTCGATTTTTGAAACATGTTCGATCACAGCAGCATAATCAAATTCCCACAGGGCTATATCGGCAAGTAAGGCATCAAAAGCAGCTTTGGTTGCACGTCCTTTGTTCTCAGCAAGACTTACATACCCGTCAACGGTAACAAACTGTCTGTACTGTGTCAAATCAGACTTTATCTGTGCCAGTACATCGGCTGAAGAACTTTTTGGGATATAGAAATCCGTTTCATCTGATACCGATGGCTCAAGTACCAGGGGTACATCATTAAAAATACGCACCAGGTAAAAATATGTCAAGCTTCTGATGAAATGCGCTTCGCCCAGGTAACTCTGCAACTGATAATCAGTGAAGGTATTGTCCTTCTCCTGCACAGCTTCGGCATTGGCAATTACCTCATTGCAGTAATTAATCACTTTGTAATAGCTTTCCCAGTTACTATTCCAGTTATCAGGATAGATGTTTCCATCCATGATTTTCCGGTCATCATTACCGAGGTTTACATCATACTGAACCATGTCGGCACGCATTTCTCCCATCTTAAAGAGGGTACCGTCGAGTCCGCGGAATTCACCATAAGCTGTCATTAGTACAGCCTGCACATCTTCTTTGCTTTGCCAGAATTCCTCCCGGACTAATCCCTGTGGCGGGGTAAGGTCAATCCAGTCAGAACAGGATATCAGCCCCATCATTACAGTAAATAACGCAAATATTTTAAGTTTTATCTTCATTTGTACTAATATTTTTAAGGTTAAAATCCAACCATCACACTAAAAGTCAACACTCTGGGTGGAGGTGTATTGGCCCGGTCCACACCAATCCAGAATGGATCGCTGGCATCCTGTCCAACCTCAGGATCCTGTCCTGAGTAATTGGTGAAGGTATATAATTTCCTTGCAGTTACTGAAAGAGTAACCGTACGCAGGTTCATCCTTTCAACCAGGGACTGGTTAAGCCGGTAGCCGAGCTTCACGTTGTTCAACCGCAGGTAATCCCCTTTTTCAACATAGCGGTCAGAACCCAGGTTATTGGCCGGATGGTTCATATAAGCACGTGGTAACATGCCTTCCTCATCCTGATCCTGCACTCTCCAGCGGCTAAGTACAGCCTTACTTTGGTTATTTCTGTTAAGCATGCCCTGTGTTTCAAGCGCTACATAGTTAATGATGTCAAATCCGTACCTGTAGTGGAAACTCATGGAGAAGTCAAAATTTTTGTATTTCAGCGAGGTACCAAATCCACCAATAAAGTCGGGGTTGGAGTCTCCGATATATACTACGTCATTCAGGTCAATTTTACCATCATGGTTGATGTCTTCGTATTTGGCATCACCACCCCGGAAAGTGTACGTGCCATAAGTCATCGGAATGGGTGCTCCCTCATTATCATACAGAATATTACCTTCGGCATCGCGTGCCACAGCATCAGCATCAGAGGAATAAACTCCCTGATAACGGAACCCAAAGAAAGAGCCGATGGGTTCACCCTCGGTTACCCGTTTAGGGTAATCACCATTACCAATGGCTGTGGATTGTTCCGGATTGAAGTTATCGGGCAACTTTGTAAAGGAGTTAACGTTCCGTGAGGTGTTAAAATTAATCGACCAGCGCCAGTTATCAGTGCGCACGGGAGTGTAGTTTGCCATAAGCTCCCATCCCTGGTTACGCATTTCTCCGCCATTGAAATATTTTAGCCCGGTATACCCTGATGAGGTCGGGATTTTATACCATTGCCATTCCTCCGGGCCACCAAACAACAGATCCTCAGTGAGCTTATCGTAAACATCCCCTTCAAGGAATAATTTCTCATTAAACAAACTCAGTTCCAACCCCAGGTTAAATGAAGTAATTGATTCCCACTGGAGGTTATTCAACTGAATGGATGTAGGCCCAAGGGTTGGGTTTGTAATATAATTGTTTCCGATGGTATTGTATGTGGCAAAACGAGCATAGGAATCACCTGGTTGTCTACCGGAAACACCGTAACTAAATCTCACCTTACTTTCACCAAGCCATGCTAAACCGGCCAGGAAGGGTTCACTTGAAAAGCGCCAGGCTGTGGACAGTCCTTTAAACAGGCCCCAACGGTGGTTGATACCAAAAGATGAGTGTGCATCGGCACGTAAAATACCCTGAACCATATAGCGGTCGAGTAATTTATAGTTCACATTGGCAAGAGCTCCAAGAGAACGTGTTTCGCCGGAGCCATTACCAATCCAGTTAATTTGTCCGCCAATGGCAGGATCCTGAATATCGGTACTGGGACCTTTATTGGATTGCAGGTTCATCCATTCAGATGCGTTATTCTGAGTAATCCATGTTAACACCCCTGAAATATCATGTACTTCGTTTTCAAACGGAGAACTGAAGGCCAATTGTGTTTCTGTCCGGATATCCCTGCTCAGGTTGTTGCTCTCTTCAGCCTTGTTCACGGTCCATGCCAGCCAGTTGGTACCCAATGCATTGTAGGGCATATAGTTTTCGGCTTTCGAACCGTTCAACTGAAAGGACACTGCTTCCCTGAAAGTCAGCCAGTCATTAATGTTGTACCGGATACGGAATGTATTGACCAGGTTGTTGCGCACCTCATCATTTTTACCCAGCTCAGAAACAGCCACAGGATTCCAGTAAGCGGAACCACTTCCCTGATAACTGTTAATAGGTACAAAATAATCACCGGTTTTCCTTCCAAAAGCATCGTATTCCCAGATGCTCATGTTTGGCGCTTTGATGTAAGCCATTTCACGCACGTTTCTGTTTTCCAGTCTCAGGTTATTATCAACACGGTTATTGGTGTATGCAAATTCCACGGTGAATATAAACCTCCGGGAGAGGAAATAATCGAGGTTTATCCTGGTGGAGAAACGCTGGGATCCGGTATTAATGGTAGTACCTCCCTCATCTACGTATCCAAAAGAGGCAAAGTACCGTGTTTTTTCACCACCCCCATTTAAACTCAGGTAATGGTCGTGTGTCACAGCATCCTGTGTAACGGCACCGATCCAGTCGGTGTTGGCAGAATAGTTATAAAAATCAACATAATCTCTGTCATAAGCAATTTCCGGGTATTGGCTCAGGTCAAACACGCCTTCACTGTTATGCCATTCTTCCAGTTGAAGCATCACATATTCATCACCATTTAACATTGGAATAGTCGGTGGCTGAAAGTTGATGCTGTTTTTATATTGATAGTCGAATTGCACTTTACCCAGACGGCCCTTGTGTGTTTCAATTAAAAGCACCCCGTCGGCACCTCTTGAACCGAATTGGGCGGTTGAAGCGGCATCTTTAAGTACTTCGATGGATTTGATGTCCTGCAGGGCCAGGTTTACCAGGTTACTAATGTCTTCCTGGTCAGCCGAGCTCAATTCAATATCTGTATTATAAGAAGAGGCTTTGGCCTGTGGAATACCATCAATTACGATAAGGGGGTCGTTGTTGCCCATACCGCTCAATCCACGGATAACAAGCTGTGAACCGGAACCAGGGTCGCCTGAAGAGCTGATAATATCCAGACCGGTAACTTTACCCTGAAGTGCATCAGCAGCAGAAACAACACCGGCATCGCGCATTTCCATCAAATCAACCTTAACTGTGGAGGATGCATTGTCGCGGTCATCCACATTTATCAGGTTGGAATTTGATTTTCTTTCTGCAGTTACCACTACTTCGTCCACTTCAATGGTTGAGGGGTTTAATTCAATCCGCATAGGTTTGCTGAAATCAGGAGTAATCTCCTTGGTTTCATAACCAATCATACTAATTTTAACGACATGTGACGGATCCCGCATCTCAAGCACAAAGTCACCGTTCACGTCCGAAATGGCACCGTTAACAACACGATTTTCACTATCGTATTCGATCACATTGGCACCGACAACGGTCATGTTTTCTACAGGATCGATAATCCTTCCTCGCAAAATATTTTGTTGGGCAGTTGCTTCTGTAAAAGAAATAACTGTCAACAAAAGGAAAATGACTCTTCTTATATTTTTCATTTTTTCATTAAGTTTTCGAAATTCATTCTCAACCGGACACATGATAACCTGTTATAATGATAACAAAATATCGGTACGTCAGTCTTTCTATGATTAATTCGTTTGAACACTTTTAGTTAGCAATTATGTCATGTAAAACCAGAATTATTCCGTATCCATGGCATCATAATCAAATGCCTTATCAACCAGATGGATTACTCCGGCATTAACCGCAGGTTCAAAAACAGGGTCATCATCATCTTCCAGTTCCATTATCCTGGTGATAAAATGATTTGACATGCCTTCGGCTTCTTCCACCGTATAATATACATTTCCAGTAGTATCGCTTAAACTGATGTAATCAATACCCGGTTCAATGTAAATTTGTGAATATACAGTAGCAAACTCGGTAGATTTCTCCGCATCCCTGCGAACTGTTTCGTAATACCCTGGTGAATGTTTACCATCGGTAAATATCACATCTCCCTGCACAAAATGTAACATGATGAAATCTCTTAAATCCTGTCCTTCAAGGGTATCGGCACCGGATGCTGTAATGGCTTCATCTGTAGGGGCAAACACCGTGTATTGCTCAGATTCGGAAATAAACGTGTACCGGTTAAAACTGTTGATTAATTCGGCTTTGTCAATTAAATTATGAAATGCCGGCGCCTCACTTGCCATCACATTCTGTATTTCTGCTACACTGAAACTAAACCAGTTATCGATTTCATAAGTCGTACCATTGTCAGCATTGGTACTGATCTGTCTGGGGAAATTTGGAGCATTGGTACGTCCACTGAAACCAGCAGTTGTAGCATTGGTACCGCTCACCTCGCCTGTTTCGTTGTTAAACACCAGGATATTACCGGCCAGGTTTTTCACAAACTCTTTCCTTGCCACACCGTCGGGCGAGGAAGTACCAACATGATTAAGAATAAGCCTTCTTAAATCACCTGTATAAATAGAATAGCCTTGTGGAATAGCCCCGCCGGTGATGAATGCACGCCAGGTTTCCTGAACAGGATCGTACAGCAAAGAGGAGTCAGACCGGAGGTTGATATCGGACTCGACAAACAGGGTATAATCCTCATTTTGCCTTTTCAAGGCCGTAAGCAGGCCGGTTTCCTCTATGGCATACATGGCCCGGGAATATCCGCTTTGAAGATAAATCGGACCGGTTACACTTTTAAATGCTCTTGGAACAATGGCTTCATCAACTCCGATAAAGGTAGCATTGCTACCAAATTCCTTTTGAATAATGTTGTTTTCGTTTACGGTAACCAGGTCGCGTTCACCATTATTAAACCCTGTTGCAAAGTTTGCAGGATAAATGGGGTATTTTGACATGTGCGAATTCACGACAATGCGTTGAATATGTTCAGGAGCATCCTCCAGCTCTCCCCAACGGCCGGATCCGCTCAGAAATTCCTGTGTGAATGCTTCGAGCGCTGCATTGGTGGGCGCAACCATTCCATGATGATACCGGATAGTTGCCGCACTTCCTGCAGAAAAACCGCTTGTAGGAGGCTGTGTACCTTCATAAACAACATTAAAGGCCAGTTCCGGATAACTCAGGTCAAACAAAGAGTCTACCTCGGCTCCCTCTTCGGCCCCAGGCTGATCCAGTGTTTTTCCTTCATTATAATCAAACTCCGGAAACTTGTTTAACAGGGATAAATATTTTGAATAAGAATATCCTTCATATTCGGCTTCGAGAATTTCATACGCACTTTTCAAAGGTGAGACCACCTTATCAATCTCATATACAAACCCGTTTTCAGCAGCTAATTCGGAACCTATAATCTGTCCATCGGCATAATATATTTCGCTTGATTCAAAAGGCCGGTTAAAATAAAAGGAATAATCTGCACTGCTGAGATCATAAATATCAAAATACTCGCTAAAGAATACAGGCGCATATTTTCTTGAGTCAGTTGCAACCCGGCGTTGGATCAACGCTTCATCGTCTTCAACAATGTACGAACGCTTCCGTTCAAAAGTGACTCCATAGGCCCTGTCCGGAATGCGTAACAGGGTTTCACGTTTGAAACCACGGGGTTTGTTGTTTTGCAAGTCAGTGGAATCAATCCAGCCGTAGATATCCAATGAACGAAGCTGAGCTTTGCTCCAGGGATTTTGTACAATATGGAATTTAACCAAATCTGTAATGGCTTCCTGGGGAAGATCATTTACCGAATTATAAACCGGGTGATTTGAAAAAAATTCGTCAAATGCCTGGTTATTGGGGGCAAAAACAGTATAGCTTCCTGATACATCAATAATGGTATCATACCCGGATCTTTTCACACACTCGGCAAAGGTGGATAATGATTCCTGGGCTTCAATCTGCGTAAATACCTTACCTGCCAGCCAATCAGGCCTTTCATAAATTGAAGGTTCTTCTTTTAGAAAATCCTCACAGCTATAAATCAGTATGCTTAATACAATAAAAAATGCTAATCTTATAGTTTTTGTCATCAGTAAAAATTTTTGAGGTCTCAAACATATAAAAAAAATCCAAATTTAAAGAATACTTTCATAAACAAAATTTAACATTTATTTGAGATTCAGTTAAATAATTTTTTAGAATGATTAAAATTTGATATTTTTGATTGTTTTGTGTTATGAAAATTCCCGGTTGGAATTGAACCTTGCTCCTTGAGGTTAGCCGGCGTCACTCCAAAATGATCTTTAAAACATTTGATGAAGTAGGAAAAATTATTAAATCCTGACATATAACAAACCTCTTTTACACTGTTATCGGTTTTCACCAATGTCTCATAGGCTTTTTGCAATTTAAGCACCCGCAGAAATTCAACCGGGGAATACCCTGTAAGGGCCTTTAGCTTTCGGTACAATTGGGTGGAACTAACATTCAGGCTGTTTGCGAGACTTTTGACATTATATTCCGGATTCAACAGATGTGCTTCCAAAATCTTTCGGACCTGGATAATAAATTCATCATCCCTGGACATTTTTTGAGGGGCTATTTCGATCATGAAATTCTGATCCTGATACTTTTTTCTGATTAATTCCCGGTTCTTAATCAACCTGGATATTTGCGATGATATCACATTTAAGCTAAAAGGCTTGGTGACGTATACATCAGCTCCAACATCATAACCGGAGATAATTTCATCCTGTGAATTTTTAGCTGTAAGCAATATCACCGGAATATGACAGGTGTTTTTATTGCTTTTCACCTCCCTGCATACTTCATATCCGTCTCTACCGGGCATGATAACATCTGATATAACGATATCCGGGATAATATTCTGAATCAGTTCTATGCCCTCTTCGCCATTATCGGCAACATAACAGGCATATTGGCGGCTTAGGATGCCATTGAGAAAATTCCTGAGTTCTTCGTTGTCTTCAATAAGCACAATTTTTAAGCGTTTTTCATCTGCTTCGTTATTTACAGCAAAAAACTCACCGGCTTCACCGGATTCCTCCATCAACTCTGCTGCCAACCCGGTTTTTTCAGAAGCCGGTTCGGTTAAAGGATCACTGGTAAATGGCAGGTATATATGAAATTGTGTACCCCTTCCAGCAACGGGTTCTGCTTCAAGCCTGCCATGATGCATCTCAACCAGCGAACGTGAAAAAGAGAGGCCGATGCCTGCGCCTTCTATTTGTTCATTTTTTTTGTAAAACCGTTCAAATATCTTCTCCTTATCTTCATCAAGAATAACTTCACCTTCATTCATAATGCTGATACGCAACTGATTCTTTTCATCCTCTGATGAAGACTCACCTGCTTCAATGACCTTAAGAGAGACATATATGTTCCTGTTTTGGGGCGTGTGTTTGAAGGCGTTGGATATAATATTATATAACACCTCTTCGATTTTCTCTCCGTCAATGGGTACCAGCAGAGAATCAAAAGGCATATCCAATTGAATATTCACCATTTGCGATTTCTCAAAACTTTGGAAATTGGCCACAACTTCTTTAATGATTGCAACAATATCCGTATTTTGCATATAAAGCTGCAGCTTACCTGCACTAAGCTTCCTGAAATCAATGATCTGATTGATGAGTTTTTGTAAATAATTAGCATTGCGTTGAATGGTATACAGATGTGACTTCCATTCGGGTTTAATGTCGGAATAACCCCGGATCAAATCTTCAATCGGAGCGACAACCAGGCTGAGTGGTGTTCTTAACCCATGTGCAATGTTGGTAAGAAAAGTCATTTTACTTTCGGTATTTTCCACTGTAATCCGGTCAATTTGTTTGTCAAACACCAGCCTTTGCCGGTTCACCAGGATGTATATTATTCCCCCTATGAGGGCTACAGCAAACAACATGAACAGAATAACCACATACCAGGTAAGATACCAGGGCTTACGAACAGTTATCTGCAAGGTCTTTGTCTGGTCCGATACCTGATTATCGGAACTAACGCCTTTGACCAGCAGAGTATATTTCCCTGAGGGAAGGTTTGAATAGTATATATTATTATAGTATCCCGGAATGGTTCGCCAGGCTTTATCATATCCTTCGAGTTTGAAGGCAATCTTATTGCCCTCAGGATATTGATAATGTATGGGGGACACTCCGATGCTGAATGTTTTATGATTAAATGGCAATTCGATGGCATCGGCCAGATGGATATGTTTCTCAAGGAACTTCCGCCCCTGTATTGAATCACCAATATGGACTGTCCGGTTTCCGAATTTAAAACCCGTAAGCAATATTTTTGGTTTGATGGGATTGGCTTTTATCTCTGAGGGATAAAACCTCGTGAACCCGTTATCTCCACCAAAATACAGCTCCCCGTCCATGGATTTATAAGATGCATTCACCAGAAAGACATCACCCTGAATGCCATCTGTAACATTGTACCGGATAAAAGCCGGTTCACTGTTATGCTGGGCATAAGACACCAGCCCTTTAGTTGTACTAATCCACAGGGTGCCGGACTTATCGGACTGAATGGCCAGCACATCATTCACCGGCAAACCTTCATCCATGGTGATGTAACTAAAGCTATCGGTTTCCGTATTGAGTATGTTGATACCCCCGCCCATGGTGGCAAGCCAGAGGGTGCCATCGTGATTTTCAAAGATGTCATTAATCTCATTGTTGTTCAGTTCCCCCGAATTGGGATGTTTGGCCAAAAAACGTTTAAACCGGAGTTCAGGCTTTGCTCTTCCGGAAAGGTCCAGGTTCTGATAGTTGGTTTTCAGCAAATTCAACCCATTGACTGTCCCTATCCAGAACCTTCCCCTGCTGTCAACATGCATGGAAAGGATGGCATCATCACTGAGGGTTTCGGCATTGGAAAATTCGCTTTTATACTGATAGTAAACCTTTTCAGAATTCTCAACCGGATTGGGAATGAGCATTAACCCGGGCTCCAAACCACCACACCAGATAGTATTGTTTTTGTCGATATATATCTTTTGGATAACCTTGTTAAACAAAGGATCATCAGCGTTAAAGGGTTCAACAACCCATTCGTTTAACCGCCTGAATAAACGCATCAAACCGGCATCGGTGCCCACCAAAAACTCATTTTCTGACAAACGCGCCATATCCCAAACGCCATGCCGGAATTCACCGGTTTGTCCGTTGGCATAATATAACACATCCCCAAATTGTGGACTTTTTCTATTCTGGTTTTTAGCGAAATAATTTATTCCTCCTGCCCTCAGGCCGACAAAAATATAATCCGTATTTCCTTCAAAACACATCACTTTATTTGAAGTAAGGGAGTTTTCAAGGAAAGGATTTTGACGGGAGGTATAAAATGCTTTTTGCTTCAGGTTTAAGATACTTATCCCCTGGCCCTGATGGCCAATCCATAAATTTCCGGAGAAATCAACAAACATGGAAAGAATTTTATTATTCAGCAAGGTACCGTATTCATAAGGATTTGCCTGATAGCTTGCTTCTTCTCCTGTGTGTAAATCAATGGTCAGCAATTCAGGATCGGCTCCGGAGGCATAAATAGAGTGATTTACAGCAGAATACACAATGCGTTGAATTTCCTTCTGTTTAAAATAGGTATGATTCACTGCTTTTCCTGTATTCAGGTCGTGTACCACAATCCCTTTATCGGTTGCCAGATAAAGATTTTTTTCAGCATCAACAAAGCTAAGGGAATGCAGCAAGCCATTATACTGTATTTTTGGAGCAAACCGTAAAGCCGGGGTATGAGATTCTAAACTTATCGAAGCCGAATAAATGGTACTGCCACCGGTATGGTGATTTGCGATAACCAGCCACTGTCCGGCTGCCTTGCCCCACCAGGATAATTCACTTATGGAAAGACTTCCAAAAGAATGGGAAACATTCAATCTGTGGGCAAGAAAATTGGAATCGGCATGTCCGTACAAAGGAATATAATAAAATCCCTGTTGCTCGTGAACAATAAGCATGCTGTCCAGTTGAACAATATTCCGAATGGTTGTCGAGTGGGGGTCTCTTCCTTCAAAAGGAATAGTTTTGAACCTGTCGAGGGCCCGGTCATAAAAACACAAATCACGGTTACCGGCTACCCACAGGGTATTGGCAGAATCGACATATAAAAGATTTATCTTTTTCTCCGGTAGGCTATATGGGTTGCCCAATTCAGGACGGTATTGTATAAAATCGTATCCATCATACTTTACAAGCCCTGACCAGGTAGCGAACCACATCAGGCCGTCGTGATCCTGTACAATGCCATTTATTTCGCCATCATGCAACCCGTCTTTTGACTGTAAGTGCCGGAAGGTATTGCCTTTAACAATATCCTCTCCAAAAAGAACGGTTATACATAAAAAAATGAAAACCCTTGTTAAAAACATATAATTTCCCCCTTATTCTCCCTGCTAATCTTACGCCCCAAATCATAAATAATCTATAAAGGTACATAAATAACTCAAAAATAATACAAAATATTGCATGATGAAAATAGCAATGCTTCAAAATAGTTTTTACTTTTGTGGTTGAACCCTGCCAAGGTTTTCTACCATTGTCAGTGTATGCCCCGTCAGTGGTCAAAGCCACTGATAACAAAACGGTAATACATCGATGAAATTACCCGGAACCTGATTCCTTGCTGAAACCGTATGGCCTTGCCTGTATTATCGGTCTGTAAAAAGAAAAACCAAAATAAATACACCTGATATCAATGATTTCATTATTTTTGTAGTAAATCTGTTTCTGAAAGACCCGAATGAAAACTTTTTCAAATTGCATAAACTGCAAAAATCAGTGGATCGCATGAGTAAAAAAAGGAGCTTCATTTATAAGGAGTTAACTGCATCATGAATTATTTGTGTTATTTTTACATGATTCGTAGTATGATTATTCGCGTATCTTTTGTTGGTTTTATAAAATATTATAATATTTGTATGAATCAATTTTTGCCCAATGAAAATTGGTCTTTTTAAATATTTCTTTATTTCTAACTAAAATTTTAAAGTATGAAATTAAAATTTTTACTTTTTACGTTGTTGTTATCCTGCGGGGTGCTTAGTGCGCAGGATACCATTAAGTCTTTGGTGATAACCGAAGCAAGACTCGACAGGCCTGCCCTGACCTATATTGAGTTAACAAACATGGGCGCTGATCCTGTCAACCTGCAGGAATTCGAATTAGGCCGGGTTACAGCCTGGAACACTGCTCAGGAAGATGGTGACTGGTTTAATATTGATGCAGGAGGGTGGATGATGCTTCCGGATGAGGTACTGGAACCCGGTGAATCATGGGTTATTGGTTCAGTAGAAGACTGGCGCTATACCCAGCATCAAATCAATCCCTTCGAGCACAATTATTTTGATGCCAAGCTTGATGTTAAGCAGTATCTGGATTATGAGTATCACATCGCTGAGGCACCTTCTCAACCAGCTCCTGGTGACAGTGTAGATGCTTATGATGTGTTTACCGATAACTGGGACGGACGTACGTGTATTTACATCCGTCATCACCTTTCCAATGGTGACTCGGTTGTAGTTGACCAGGTTGCAGGTATGTTCACTCAGGATGACGGAACAAACCCGGACGCAGGTCGTTTTGATGTGGCTGGTTTCCCCGAAGCTACCTTTGCTGCCACTTTAATGCGCAAGTTTAGCGTTACTGAAGGTAATGTTGACTTTGAGACCCATCGTGGTGTTGACCTGGAGGACTCCGAATGGATTCCTGTACCCCATCTCGGTCAAAACTCCGGTCAGCGTGCTGCTTTCTGGACTATAGGTAACCATGACAACTATACTCTTGATGAAACAACACTGACTTCAAGCACCCTTGAAGTGGATTGGGACAATAACGTCATTACCGTGCCCTGGGGCGTTCGCCGTGATGACAGCCTGATGTTCCAGTTTGACAAAAGGGAAGGCCTGGCATGGCACTACGATTATGTAGCCAACAGCGAAGATTCAGCTTATCTTTCTGCCCGCACAGGTGACACCCTTACCATTTATGCTATTGGTAATACCCTCCAGGAAGAAAAATTCGTGATTCAGGTAGCTCCTCCTACCGAGGATGCCAATATTGTGGTTCCGATGCATCCAAAGAATGAAGACGGGTTCTATGAGGCATACAACATGGGACTTTACAGTGGCTACTGCCAGGTAACCGACGGTGTTGCCGGAATGGACACCATTAAAGCCATGAACGGTATCACAGGTATTGGATTCTCGACCCGCGTGGACTCTCTTGAAAAATATCTTGAGTTCCCATCCAATGCAAGCCACGAGTTTGTGTTTTTAGGCGGTGAAGAAAGAGCTGACCTCATTGATGGCGACATCTTAAAAGTGATTGCTGAAAACGGCGAAGAAAAAGAATACTACATTAAGGTAGATGTTTACCGTCCGAATCATAATGCCCTCTTAAGTGCGATTACATGGCCAGACATTCCAGATGATTTGCGTGATATTTTTGGATGGGACGGAGATACCATTCCAGACTTCAAATCAACAAACTATTCCTATACAATAGAATTGGAGCCACAGGTAACCCAGGTACCTGCACTGGTAGCTAAGCCAGAGGCATTGAACACAAAAGTGGATATCACCCGTGCAACATCGCTTGTTGGATCTTCCGAAGATCGCACCATCCGATTCAATACCACAGCTGAGGATGATACTACCCTGCTTGAATACTCCATTACTTTGAGCAGAAGATTACCAAGTGATGATGTTCAGCCTTTCTCTGCAGAACCATTTATCTCTCAGTTTATCTTCAGGGATCAATGGTCGAATAACTTCATTGAAATCTGTAATCCGGGAAATCAACCCCTGGACTTAAGCGATTACATGTTCTTCCACGGTACGGTTAATAACCCTGCAGATGCGATTGCAGAAATTCCTGAAGAATGGAGATCCCGTTACAGAAAATACATCCCCGGTATGAAATGGCAGACAGAAGATGGTTGGGCTGTTGAACCGTATATTGCAGAACAGGACCTTGCTGTGAATCCAATGGTACAGGGCGACGATGTATTTGTAATCACCCGTCAGGGTAGTACAGGTCAAAGTTCAGGACAAAACTATCCTGCCCGTGACCAGTGGGACATTGACTTTGCCAATAACCCATGGGAAGAAGATTTAAATACCGATGACAACGTTGCAGAACAATGGTATGAAGCAAACTTCTATATCTGGAAGATTCTGAACGACTCTATTAAGGAAGGCACCAAGCCTGCCACTGATCCTGCTGACTTTGAATTGATCGAAGCATGGGGTACAGGTGATGAAAATCGTGCAGAACCTATTACAGGTACTCCGCTTGACCAGATTCAGAGCTATACCCGTAAGCCTCAATACTGGCAGGGACATCCTGAGTTTGGCGCGTCTTACGGTACAGAAGAAGAAAGCGAATGGACCATGACTGACCGTGCTTACTGGTCATCAAGAGGTTATGGCTGGCCTCAGGATATCCTGTTGATTACAACAGGTATTGGTAGCCACTACCTGAACGAAATCACCGTTTACAAGTCAACTGTTTCTTCCAAGAGATATATAGTTGACGAAGGATATAAGGGAGACCTTCAGATTCGTGGTGTAGTAACCGGTGAAACTGTTTCTGAAGTATTTGAGAAGATTACCAAAGCTGATGCCGGTCAGACCCTGACTGTAGAAAGTGCTGCTGACGGAAGCGAACTGGCTAACGATGCTGAAGTATCTGACGGAGACATTTTGGTTGTTGTTTCAGCTAACGGTGAAAATACTACAGAATACGTACTTGAAGTAACTGCAGATGGTTTAAGTAATGATGCCGTTCTAACTTCTGACACGTATGATGTTAACATTGAAGCTGCCCAGGGAACAATAACAGGTATCCCTGTTAATACAACATTAAAAACTGTTGTTGCAGGCGTTGAAGTACCACAAGGTGCTAAAATGACCATTATTGATGATGCCGGTTTCTATGTGCCACTGCAGCGCCTTAACTTTGATACCACTATGGTTGATGTAATGGCTAATGACGCTACCAACTTCATTGTTGTAGCTGAAGACGGTCAGACTACAATAGAATATCAAGTGGTACTTGACGTTGCTGAAACCGATGCGTTTGTAACTTCTGACGTTTATGACGTTGACCAGGATCAGAGCATCATTGACCTGATTCCGGAAGGAACAACCGTTTCTTCGCTTCTTAATAACATAGTACCTGTAAGCGGTGCAACCGTTATTGTAACTGATAAGAACGGTCTGCAACGTGAGTCAGGCGGAATCTACAAAGATGACCGCGTGGTTGTAACAGCTGCGGATGGAACTACTTCGAAGACTTACTTCCTCGCCATCTTAGGTGATGTTGCTGACTATCTGGCTTATGTAGTTTCCGATATGTACCTTGTTGACGAAGAGGGTGACTTAATCGAAAGTGAAATGCAGGATGAGACAGTTGCCATATTCCTTGATAACTTAACTGCAGCTCCTGGAGCTAGTGTTGTTATCGTTGATGCTGATGGTAATGAAAAAGCTGAAGATGCACTTGTTGAAACTGATGATATCGTAAGAGTTACTTCAGGTAATGGTAACGTAGTTAATGAGTATGTCATTGACCTTGTTACCTCAGTTAATGAATTGCTTGGCCTGAACATAAACATGTATCCTAACCCAACTAATGGTCAGGTAACCATTGAAGGACTTGAAGTTGGTTATAAAGTACAGGTTTATAACTCAGCCGGTGTTTACATGCGTGCAAGAATTGCTCAGAATACAACTGAAAGAATCTCGCTTGAGAATGAAGCAAAAGGATTGTATTTCGTAGTGATTAGTGGCGATAAAGGAGTTCTTGGAACTTACAAATTGTTTGTTGAATAGTAATTATTATTGCTAAATATGAAAAGGGCCCGGAAAACCGGGCCCTTTTTTTTTGCTTATTAACAGCATGTAATTTTTTGTAAAACCGCTAATTGCACAAATTAACGCGAATTTTTTCGTTAATCTGGTTGGGCGTAGCGTCCTCGCCTGCCTGTTCGGTAGACAGGCTCAT
>CAZZBU010000009.1:0-53407 GCA_964652315.1 uncultured Bacteroidales bacterium | reverse complement strand
TTATCCGGTTGCGATAATTCTACAATCAGCTTACCGGTTTTGTGTTTGGCGCCTTTGAATGAATTCAGCACTTTATCCTCAAAATCACTGTCCACCTCAAAAAACGAGAAATTCTTCAGGATATCAATGCGTCCTATTTCAATATCCTTGGTCCGGGTGAAATCGTTTATCATGCCAATGATTTGTGGCGCTTTGATGCTGTCTTTAGCCCCAACATTGATGAAAAACCGGCTGAAGGCTTTTGATTCATTTCTTCTAGAAGATCGTTCCGGCCTTGAATCATCCCCTTTTCTGGATTTAGAAGCAACATTCAAATCCCTGGCATCTTTATATTCTTTCAAAAACCGGTTAAACTCCACTGATACAAAATGACGGATCAGGTCTTCACGGCCCAGCCAGTCGAGCTTTTTAAAAATAACCGGCAGAAACTTTTCGATTTGTTCGCTTTTCACCTCAATATGTTCCACCCGGTCAATAAGGTTGAACAGTTGTTTTTCGCAAATCTCGGTACCACCCGGTACAGGTTTTTGTTCGAATTTTTTACCGATTATTCGTTCAAGGTTTTTTATCTTGCTGCTTTCACGGGAGTGAATAATGGACATGCTTATGCCATGTTTTCCAGCCCTGCCTGTACGGCCGCTGCGGTGTACATACGCTTCATTTTCGTCAGGCAAATTGTAGTTGATAACATGGGTCAGGTCGTTCACATCCAGTCCACGGGCTGCAACATCAGTAGCCACCAGCAATTGCAGGTTTTTCATCCGGAACCGGTTCATCACATAGTCGCGCTGGGCTTGTGACAGGTCGCCATGCAGGGCATCGGCATTATAACCGCCAGCCATAAGCTTATCAGCTACCTCCTTTGTTTCACGCCGGGTGCGGCAAAAAATAATGGCATAAATCTGTGGGTTTACATCGGCCAGGCGTTTGAGTGCTTCATAGCGATCGCGGGCCTGTACCATGTAATACTCGTGTTTTACATTCTGTGCCCCTTCATTGCGCTGACCAACTGAAATCTCAATCGGATTGTGCATGTATTTTTTACCAATGATGGCAATTTCATTTGGCATAGTAGCCGAAAAGAGAAAGGTCCGTTTGGTTTTGGGCGTATCGGCAAGGATGGCATCCAGATCTTCCTTAAAGCCCATATTGAGCATTTCATCGGCCTCGTCCAGTACCAACCAGTTGATGTTTTCTATTTTTATGGTTTTCCTGCGGATATGATCAAGCATACGGCCGGGGGTGCCCACTACTATTTGGCACCCTTTTTTTAACTGCCTTATTTGCTTCGTAATATCAGCTCCACCGTATACCGGCACCACATCAATCATCCCTAACCTGCTTGCATACGACTCAATGTCTTTTGTGATTTGCAGGCATAATTCGCGCGTTGGGCAAAGAATTAAGCTTTGAATGGTTGAAGATTGTGGGTCAATCTGTTGCAATAATGGCAAACCAAAAGCTGCGGTTTTACCTGTTCCGGTTTGTGCCAAAGCAATAATATCGTTATCTGTATCAATGATTGCCGGTATGGTTTTTTCCTGAATGGGAGTGGGGGTTTCAAAACCCAGCGATGCAACGGCATCTAAAATTTCGGGCTTTAACCCGAGTTCATTAAATGAAATCATACTTTAATTTTTATGTTATGCACATCAATGGCATAACGCACTACTTTCTATTGTTAAATTATTCTTTTGGAAAACTACGATTATGGAATGGTTATAAATAAACGTCTCATCTTTTTTATTGAAGGGCAAAGGTAGGCTTTATTTTTAGTATATTTGCGATAAACCATTCTTTTTTATGTCTGTAGGACATTTTTTTTCGTAATGGCACAAATTATGCTGTCATAGCATAAATTAAAGTCGTTAATTGCCATAAGTTGATTAAATATGTTGATTCAAAGAAAGTATATTCTCCTCTTTGTTCTGTTCGTATGGGGTAATACCTTTATTGGTGCAGGGCAGTCAGTAAAAAAAATACCTTTAAACCGGTTTTTTCATGAACAGGAAAAATCATCGCAAGCCATTGTCCCCATCTCATTGGATGAACACATTACCAGTCTGGCCTTGCGTATCAATCCACACGACACTTTCAGAGGATCAAAAATCATCACCTCAACAGACACCTTTGATTTAACCCTGAATGAACATGCCGACAGCAGTTGGAAATACCTGACCAGCAACCTGGTTGTTTTCGATGAGCCCCTTACAGATTTTAAGCTCCTCCGGGGCGAAGGCATTCATCACCCTGAGGATGTTACCGTCTTCTTAATCTATGCACCACCGGTAGAACACAAAAAGCCGTCACCAAAAAAAAAAGCTTTTTCAGAAGGTTGTTCTGCCCCGGAGATGATTGACCAGGAAACCTGGAGGGTTGGTTTACCGGAACCGGATTATCCCCGCATCCTCAACGAAGTGCACAACATTATTGTCCACCATTCGGCCGGGTCAAATACCAATACAAATTACACCGATGTGGTCCGTAACATCTATCTGTACCACACAGGTGTGAACGGATGGTCGGATATTGGCTATAATTATGTAGTGGCGCAGGATGGAAGTATCTTTAAAGGACGTGATCCAGGCCCACTGGCACAGGACAGCGTAATGGGCGCTCATTTTTGCGGCAGCAACAGCGGAACACTGGGCATTTGCGTACTCGGCAATTATGTTGAAACAGAAGTGCCAAATGATGCGCTTTTATCATTGACAGGGTTAATTACCTGGAAAACTTTCCGCGATACTATGAACCCTGCCGGCATGTATCCGCATCCCCTGAATAGCACATTAAACGTAATTGCCGGCCACCGGGACGGCTGCAATACCTTGTGCCCTGGTGATATCCTATACCAAGACCTTGAAGAAATCCGCCTGGATGTACTCACTGCTATGGAGGCTTGTGGTTACGTGCCTTCTTTTATTGATCCTGTCCGGACAAGGCCTGAAATAATTGTTTATCCTAACCCTGCACAAGCTCAGTTATGGGTTATTTCCAAAGGTGATGAATTAATGACGTTAAGTGCCTTAACCCATGTGTCCGGAAGGAATGTGCCTGTAAAAATTGTATCCAGCGGACCCGGAAGATTGGTACTCGATTTTCCTGATCTGCCTGCCGGGCAATATTTTTTGACCCTTGAGATTGATAGCAAAAAACTTACACACAGCATCATTATTCAGGAATGAAAGTGGTAATCTCTCAATCTAAAACATTTTCTACCGGCAACCCCAGGTTAATCGCATGTGCCCCTAATTTTTTATCAGACAGAACGATGGCCTTAATTTTAGATTTAATCAAGCCTGCTGATGCCAGATGAATGAGATCCAGCGTTTTGATATAGTAATTTTCCAATATCGCTTCACAAGACAGTTGTACTTCATCATTAAAAGGAATGATTTTAAAACATGAAAAGTCCCTGCTTGTTTCCTCTATTAATGTTTGATAAATTGATGGAGTAATCTGATTTTCATGTAACAAGCGTCTGTAAAGCGCCATAATTTCAATCCATGCAATATGAGATGTATAAATTGTCATAGCCGATTCAAACAATTGATCAACTGTATCGCTTCCTGTCTCAGCAATATATCGTTTAGCCAGTGCTGAAGTGTCAAAATAGTAATTCACAATTTATTATAGTATTGTTTTACCTGGAATCCCTGTCTTGCCTCAGGTAGATACTGGTAGTTGATTTTTGTAATTTAACTTTATTCACTTCCCTTTTCCATCCCTGGGTTGATTTAGTTTCAAAAGGGATTATTCGTGCTACAGGTTTACCTTTTCTTATGATTGTATATTCATTCCCTTCTTCCACTTTGTCAAGGTAAGTTTTGGACTTGTTCCTAAATTCAGTATACTGTATGTAATTCATTATCTTTAAGCTTTTAAAATATGACATAAAAATAACATTTAAATGTCACAAATACAAGGGCATTTTGAAATTTTGCATCTCACATGAAAAATCGCAGGTTTTTCCTGATCCAATTTGGCTACCTTAGAATTTTCATTAATTTCAACGCCCATTTCTTTTAACAGAAACAGGTTGTACACCGATATAAAAAACATAACTTTATGAATCATTTGCTATTACTTGGGGATGAAGCCATTGCGCAGGCCGCCATTGATGCCGGTATGAGTGGCATTTATGCATACCCCGGCACCCCGTCAACCGAAATCACAGAATATGTGCAGGCCTCACCACAGGCCAGGCAGAAACACATCCGCAGCGATTGGAGTGCAAACGAAAAAACGGCTATGGAAGCTGCTTTGGGCATGTCGTATGCCGGTAAGCGTACCATGGTATGTATGAAACATGTGGGGCTCAATGTAGCTGCCGATGCTTTTGTTAATTCGGCCATCACCGGCGTAAACGGGGGCCTTATTATTACGGTGGCTGATGATCCGTCCATGCATTCCTCACAAAACGAACAGGACAGCCGCTTTTTCGGGAAATTTGCCATGGTTCCTGTGTTTGAGCCGTCCAATCAGCAGGAAGCTTACAATATGGTTTTTGATGCGTTTGAATTATCAGAGAAACTGGCTGTACCTGTCTTAATGCGCATTACCACAAGGTTGGCTCATAGCCGGTCAAGCATTACACAGAAACCTTCCCTCGAACAAAACGAAGCATCCCTGCCCAAAGACAGCAAACAATACATTCTTTTGCCGGCCATTGCACGGAAAAGATACCATTCTCTTCTTGGGAAACAGGACGAAATGGAAAAAGCTGCTGCCACGAGTCCTTATAATGAGTATTATGATGGAAAAGATAAAACGCTGGGTATTATTACCTGTGGTCTGGCCTATAACTACCTGATGGAAAATTTTGTTTCGGAAAAACCGGCCAATCCGGTGTTAAAAATATGCCAGTATCCAATTCCCAGGGCATTTGTGAATAAAATATATAACGAATGCGAACGCATTTTAGTCATTGAAGAAGGTTATCCTTTTCTTGAAGAACAGCTTCGTGGCTTTCTGGATAACGGAAAAGAAATCCTTGGCAGAATGGACCGGGTCCTTCCCCGCGAAGGGGAGCTTAACCCTGATTTGGTATTGCAAGCGCTGACCGGAGAATCAAAATCAACATTTCAAACTCCTGAACTAATGGTCAACCGCCCACCTGCACTTTGCAAAGGCTGTGGTCATGTAGATGTTTATCATGCCTTAAATGAAGCCATTGAGGAGTATGGAAAAGGGCGCGTTTTTTCTGATATTGGCTGTTATACCCTTGGGGCGTTACCCCCATTTGATTCCATTAATTCCTGTGTGGATATGGGTGCATCCATTACCATGGCCAAAGGGGCCGCTGACGCCGGACTTGATCCTTCGGTGTGTGTCATTGGTGATTCTACTTTTACGCACTCAGGGATGACCGGCCTGCTGGATGCTGTGTTGGAGAATACACCCATGACAGTTATAATTTCGGATAATTCAACTACCGGTATGACTGGCGGACAAAAATCTTCCGCTACAGGAAGACTGGAACAGATTTGTGAGGGTATCGGCGTTGATCCGGCCCATATCCGCACTTTTGTGCCATTAAAGAAAAATCATGACGATAATGTGCAGGTGCTGAAAGAGGAATTTCTGTATAAAGGGGTTTCTGTGGTAATTGCCCGGCGTGAATGTATACAGACTGCCGCACGCCGCAAAAAGCAGGAGAAAAAGCTAAAGGAATTGGAAAATCAATAATACAAAAAACATGAACAAAACAGATATCATACTTGCCGGAGTGGGAGGGCAGGGAATTCTATCCATAGCAGCAGCCATTGGATATGCAGCACTAAATCAGGATTTACACATTAAACAGGCTGAAGTACATGGCATGTCACAACGTGGTGGTGCGGTTCAATCGCATTTACGAATTGCCGATGTGCCAATTTATTCGGACCTTATTCCCAAAGGGACTGCAGAAATTATCCTTTCTGTAGAACCTCTTGAATCCTTACGTTACATTGAATGGCTCAGGGAGGATGGCTGGCTGATTACCAGTGATCATCCCTTTAAGAATATCCCTGTTTATCCTGATTTGGACAGCATTTATCATGAGATAGCCAGATTTAATAATCATAAATTAATTTCAGCCGAGCAAATAGCCAGTGACCTGCATGCTCCAAAATCATCCAATATGGTCATGTTAGGGGCTGCTTCTCATTTTCTGCCCCTTGAAGAACAACACCTGCTTGATGCAATTTCATGGCTTTTTAAATCGAAAGGTGATGCCATAATCGAACAAAATCATAAAGCCTTCACTACGGGTAGGGATGCCGCAAAATAATTATTGGGCAAATGATTTGAAACATTTTTTTATATTCCCTGTTAAATCAATGAATCTTAAACCTAAATTATTCATGTTTTCAGATAAAGATATTAAGCAGCTTGAGTCAAAAGGAATTGGCGTTGGTGATATTGAAAACCAGCTTTCCATTTTCAGAAAAGGCATTCCTTTTTTAAAAGTAGAAGCCCCGGCAACCCCGGAAAGAGGCATCGTGCAACTATCCGAAAACGATATTAAAATGCTGAATAAAGCCTATGATCAGGCTTCAGAGGCGCTGGATATTTTAAAGTTTGTCCCAGCGTCAGGTGCTGCCAGCCGAATGTTTAAAAAACTTTTTGAATATGCAGGCAGTAAAAATGATCATCCGGATAGTGATATTCAACGCTTCATTCATGATTTGCCGCAATTTGCTTTTTTTGATGCCCTCAAAAAAAGCCTTGCTGACGCAGGGTATGATTATCAGGCCCTTTTAAACAAAAAGGATTACAAAACTATCATTAATCAGGTTTTGTTACCCGAAGGCCTGGACTATGGCTCTTTGCCCAAAGCATTGTTGTTGTTTCATAAATACCCGGATGGGCCACGGACTTCCCTGGAAGAGCACCTTGCTGAAGGGGCTATGTATGCTAAAAGTAAAAGCAATGTGGTGAACATTCATTTAACTGTTTCCCCAGAGCATGAAGAAGGGTTTGAATCTAAAATTGCAAATACAAAAACCAACTTTGAGAAAAAGTATGATGTAACATACAACATTACCTTCTCTCAACAAAAACCATCAACCGATACCATTGCTGTTGACATGGATAACCAGCCTTTCCGCCTTGATGACGGGACATTGCTTTTTCGTCCGGGTGGGCACGGGGCCTTACTCGAAAACCTGAAAGAGATAGATGCCGATATCATCTTTATAAAAAATATCGATAATGTGGTGCCTGATAATATTAAAGGACCAACCGTTACCTTTAAAAAAGCCCTTGCAGGAAAATTGCTGGAATTGCAATCAAAAATATTTTCATTCATCCAAACCATCGATGCTGGTACATCGCATATTGGTGATATGGAAGCCTTTTTTCAATCAGAATTGTTTTTTACTTTTCCGGATGATTATGCTTCGTTTTCAAATGAAGATAAGATTAAATACCTTAAAGAAAAACTCAACCGCCCAATACGTGTGTGTGGCATGGTAAAGAATGAAGGTGAACCCGGCGGTGGCCCATTTCTTGCCAGAAATCCGGATGGCTCCGTAAGCTTGCAGGTTGTGGAGTCCTCTCAGATTGATTTGGATAATCCGCAACAGAAAAAGCTTTTTGATGGCGCTACCCATTTTAATCCGGTAGATTTGGTTGTGGCCACCAAAAATTACAAGGGAGAAACATTTGATTTAACCAAATTCCGTGATCCACAGACGGCATTCATCTCGAAAAAATCCAAAGAAGGACGCGATTTAAAAGCCCTTGAGCTGCCGGGCTTGTGGAACGGGGCCATGTCTGATTGGAATACGCTTTTCGTGGAAGTACCAATCATTACGTTTAATCCGGTGAAGACCGTCTTCGATTTGCTGCGTGAGCAACATCAAAATACCTGAAACCACACGGGTAAAAAATCAGAGTATTTTTTTGGGCATTATTGATTGATTAGTCAGTCAATTTTTCATCTCCGTTTTTTATGGCTTCTTCCTGCTGTCATCAGTAAAATTATGCCACAATCACTATCAAAAGTGCTGTTTAGAATTATAATATTTTCAGCCCTTCATGTTATTAGCTGGTCATTATCCGGAAGGCCTGAAAGGCCATCCGGTATTAGCCCAGGCCGAAGCGCAGCAAAGGCCTGGGAAATGATGATTAGACCTATTCATCAGGGCTGAAAGCCCGGAAGGTTCATCAGGCGAGAAATTCTCACGAGGGCTATGAAAAAATCGTTTTATTGAATCATTCCAGGGGTGAAATCTTAAAAATTAACATAGGTGAAGCAGATTACTATTATTGTTTTCTATATGGATATCGAATAAAAATATATGATTGACTAGTCAGTCAACATTTGTATAATCCATTGTTAGTTTTTGTCATTCAGCTTTGTTATGCCAAATATTATATTTTTGAAAAATTTAAGATTAACTTAACCTTAACATAAGATTAACTTATGATAGAATTAAAATAGCTTTATTTGCCGCCGGTTTAACATGATGTATTAACTCAATTATTCAGATTCAATGAAAATTAGAAATAATCTATCAGTTTTATTAGCGCTATTGCTTTTTACACCAATTGTACATGCCGAAAGCAAACTAAAACCGGCTGGTTTACCAAACTATCAACCGGATACAATAATTATCAAGGACATGTCAGATGAATTTTTCATAATTGATGTACAATGGTTTCTCGGATATCAATATAAAGAAGTTGATGGTGACGATTTTAACCTGTTTCAGATAAAAAGAGGGTATTTGAATTTTCAAACAGACCTGAATGACAAATTTTCTGCCCGGATTACGCCGGATATTACACAGGATAAAGAAGGGGATGGCAAAGGAGATATTGAATTAAGGCTCAAATATCTTTATTTAAAATATAAATTTAACTCTAATGCTATACTATCAAGACCTGTCCTTGTTTTTGGCCTTAACCAGCGTCCCTGGATTGATTTTGAACAGCATATCAATCCATACCGGGTCCAGGGCAGAATGTTTGCAGAACGTTCACGCATTTTAAACAGTGCGGATTTTGGTGTTACATTCACCAGCTTACTTGGAGGGGGAATGAGTGAAACATACCAAAAAAAAGTAAATGACAAAGAGCCTGGACGCTATGGCAGCATTGCCCTGGGGGTTTATAATGGTGGTGGGTACCATGCCATCGAAGAAAACGAGAATAAAACATTTGAAACCCGGATTACACTTCGCCCGTTACCTGATTTTTTACCTGGTTTTCAGGTGAGTTATACTGGCGCTTATGGAAAAGGAAATATTTCCGCATCACCGGATTTTTATTTTAACAATGTATTTTTTTCCATGCAACAGGAATATTTTACAGCTACTTCGCAATATATGTGGGGAACCGGAAACAGCAGCGGGAGCTATGACGAATTGCCTTATACCGGACATTCATTTTTTGCCAATGCCTATATTCCCAACACTAAATTCGAATTATTTGGCCGTTATGACCGGTTTAATCTCGGTAGTGAAGGAGATGTTAGCGAACGTTCCTCCTTTATTGGCGGTGTGGCTTATTCCATTGTTGGCAAGAGCAAGTTGCTGCTGGATATCGATCATACCATCATGGACACTGCTGCAGGGTTATCAGAAACTACGATTTATGAAGTCGTACTGGAAATTAAGTTTTAATTTTGGCTGGAGAAAAAGTATAAATCTCAGTTAAAAAACTTCTGTCATAAGAAAAATAATTGGTATCTTTATTTTTATGTTGTAAAACAGCTATACTTCCTCTTTTCATATAAAGAAGAATGATAATTTTGCAGCTCATTTCTCACCGAATTGCATTAATTTGGATTTTAATAGATAAGCAACGCCCTTTGAGGTATTATTTCATTTTTATTTTTTGATATGGAAAGGCAAAAAAAGATAAAGCAATTAATTGAATTAAGAGAACAGGCAAAATTAGGAGGTGGGCTCGATCGTATTGAGGCACAACACAAAAAGGGTAAACTTACGGCTCGAGAACGCATTGCAATTCTTCTGGACGATGGTAGTTTTGAAGAATACGATATGTTTATGACGCACCGGAGCACCGATTTTGGCCTTGATAAAAAGCATTTTCTGGCAGATGGTGTAGTTACCGGTCATGGTACTATCGATGGCAGGGTGGTGTATATTTTTTCACAGGATTTTACTGTTTTTGGTGGCTCACTTTCTGAAACCTTTGCCATGAAAATATGCAAAATCATGGATCAGGCAATGAAAGTTGGTGCACCTGTTATTGGCATCAACGATTCGGGTGGGGCACGCATTCAGGAAGGTGTAAGAAGCCTGGCCGGGTATGCCGAGATTTTCGAACGCAACATCATGGCCAGTGGTGTCATTCCCCAGATATCAGCTATTTTTGGCCCATGTGCTGGTGGGGCAGTTTATTCACCTGCTCTGACTGACTTTATCATCATGAGTGAAAAAACAAGCTATATGTTTGTAACCGGCCCAAAAGTAACCAAAACCGTTACTGGTGAACAAATTTCCATTGAAGATCTGGGAGGGGCATCTGTTCACAGCACGAAATCCGGCGTGGCTCATTTTGTTTCTGAAGATGAAGAAGAAGGATTGTTGCTTATCCGTAAGTTGCTTAGCTATTTGCCACAAAACAACCTGGAGGAACCTCCGGTAACAGAATGCACAGATCCGATTGAACGACTTGAAGACGAATTGAATACTATCATACCGGATAACCCCAACAAACCTTATGACATTCTGGATGTTATCCACATGTTGGTTGATGACCATGAATTTCTGGAGATACATCAGCAGTATGCCAAGAACATCGTTGTGGGTTTTGCCAAGTTTAACGGGATGTCTGTAGGTATTGTGGCCAATCAACCCAATTACCTTGCCGGTGTTTTGGATATTGAAGCTTCCCGCAAAGCTGCCAGGTTTGTGCGTTTTTGTGATGCTTTTAATATTCCAATTGTCACTCTTGTGGATGTACCCGGGTTCCTTCCGGGCAGTAATCAGGAATATGGTGGTATCATCGTTCATGGAGCAAAACTGATGTTTGCTTATGGCGAAGCCACCGTCCCAAAAATCACCATTACCCTTCGAAAATCTTATGGAGGTGCTCATGATGTAATGAGCTGTAAACAACTCCGGGGTGATTTGAATTACGCATGGCCAAGCGCTGAAATTGCTGTTATGGGTCCAAAAGGAGCTATTGAAATCCTGGAAGGGCGGAACATTGCCGAAATTTCTGATCCAGAAGAAATTCAACGCTATATCGCCGAGAAAGAAGAAGAATACCGGGAAAAATTTGCCAATCCTTATCAGGCAGCCAAATATGGTTACATTGATGACGTAATTGAACCAAGAAATACCCGCTTCCGTATTATCAGAGGGTTGCAGACCCTGGCAACTAAAAAGGAATTATTACCTCCGAAAAAACATTCAAATATACCTTTGTAATATGATTGGACTAATATTAAGTTTGATATCTTTTGATTTTTCCAAGGCTATGGAAACGCAGCATATAACCATATTTATTGTGGGATATGTTATCGTTTTTGCAGCATTGGTGGTGCTGTACTTTGTTTTTTATTTTCTTGCCAAAATTCTGAAAATTCAAACCCGCAAAAAACTCATGCGGAAAGGAAAAATCGAAATAGCTGAGGAAAAAACAGAAGATCTTACCGGCGAAGTAAATGCAGCCATAAGCATGGCTTTGCACCTGTTTTTTAGTGAAGATCACGACGAGGAAAGTTACATTTCCACGATTAACCGGGTCTCCAGGATATACTCTCCATGGAGCTCGAAAATATATAATGTAAGGAATTCGTTTAACCGATTGTAATATATTGTCAATGAATAAGTTTAAATTCACAATACGAGGGAATGATTATGAAGTGGAGATATCTAAAATGGAAGATAATCTCGCTACCATAGAAGTTAACGGCACCTCTTATGAAGTAGAAATTCACCGCGAGGTTAAGAAAACCAAAACACCAAAAATCATCAGAAAACCAGTTCCTCATGAAGAAAAACCGGTAGAAAGAAAGCAGGGAGGTACCTCACCTGTTACAGCTCCTTTACCTGGTACCATTATGAGCATGAATGTCAAAGAAGGTGATATCGTTAAAAAGAACCAGGTACTCCTTATTATGGAAGCCATGAAAATGGAAAACAACGTCCTTGCAGAAAAAGACGGCGTGATTGAAAAAATCAACGTTAAAGCCGGTGATTCTGTTCTGCAGGGAGATGTTCTGATTGAGCTGGCTTAACCTGCAAATCAATAAAAAGTGTTCATTACAATATAAAATTTAATTCGTTGAATTAATCTGATTATGAGGAAATTATTGACGGTTTTTAGCATATTGGCCATCCTTACACTGCTCTGGGCTACTTTTGTACGTGCCGACCAGGCACAAAGTAAACAGGTTGAACAGCCTGCTCCGGTTAAAGAGCAGTTTGAAATATCCAGAACAGATGGTATTTTTCAAAGTGCCATAAAGGGGCTGAAACGATTTTACGATTATTCAGGATTCAAAAATGCCACCAAAGGCCACCTGATTATGATTGTGGCCGGGTTATTTTTTATTTTCCTGGCAATAAAATATGATTATGAACCTTTATTACTGATACCCATTGGTACCGGGATAATTATCGGGAATATTCCATTTTTCCAGACTGAAGGGTTTAATTTACAGCTGGGAATTTATGAAGAGGGCAGTGTATTGAACTACCTTTATTTCGGGGTAGTGAAGGGGATATATCCACCACTTATTTTCTTGGGGATTGGTGCCATGACTGATTTTTCATCCCTTATTTCCAATCCCAGGCTTATGCTCCTGGGAGCAGCAGCACAAATCGGTATTTTCCTGACATTTCTGGGTGCCCTGGCGCTGGGTTTTGCTCCTCCTGAAGCAGGGGCTATCGGGATTATCGGAGGTGCAGATGGGCCTACGGCAATCTTTTTGTCATCCAAACTGGCCAATGGGATTAACCTCCTGCCAGATGGCACCACCGTAAGCAATCTTATTGGACCGATTGCGATAGCTGCATATTCATATATGGCTCTTGTGCCGGTAATTCAGCCTCCATTAATGCGTCTGCTTACCACAAAACGCGAACGCAGAATACGGATGAAACCACCAAGAGCTGTTTCAAAGATTGAAAAAATCCTCTTCCCAATCCTGGGGCTGATCCTTACGGCCTTTATTTCACCGTCGAGTCTTCCGCTTTTGGGTATGCTTTTCTTTGGAAACCTGTTGAAAGAATCCGGAGTTACTAAACGATTGGCTGATACAGCGCGTACATCCATGATCGATATTGTAACCATTCTTCTGGGATTAACGGTGGGAGCATCTACACAGGCAGATGTTTTCCTGACATCCGAATCTATCCTGATTTTCATTCTGGGTGCAATATCATTTATGATTGCCACCATGGGAGGGTTGCTTTTCGCAAAAACAATGAATCTGTTCCTGTCAAAGGAAAACAAAATAAATCCGCTTATTGGGGCAGCTGGTGTATCAGCAGTACCTGACAGTGCCCGTGTGGTCCAGAGCATTGGATTGAAAGAAGACCCATCCAACCACCTCCTTATGCATGCCATGGCACCCAATGTGTCCGGTGTTATTGGTTCTGCAGTTGCTGCGGGTATTTTATTAAGCTTCTTACTATAAGATCGATGTATAATTAAAAAAATGCCCTGATCAATAAAGACAGGGCATTTTTTGTTATTAACACTTTGATAAGTTTTATTCTTTAGTGTGATCATCAAAAAAAAAATTATGTAGGTTTGGGCATGGAAAAGCTGGTAGAACTCACCATCCGTGTTTTTGCTGATTATGACCGGGATAAAAAGCATGATGCCATTGCACTTATTGTGCAGACTCCTGATAATACGCTTCAATTAATGAATGGTATTGCTGCGATTCATAAAACACATCCGGATATGCTATACCTGGTTAATGGTTCGGAATCCATTAGCGGATATGCAGGGTTTAAACAATACCAAACCTTGTTGTTAAATAAATCCATTGATGAGAAACAAATTTTAAAGGTTCCCCCAGTGGATAAAAACATATTACATACCCGAAATGAATCTGAGGCCATTGTCAGGTTTGCAAAAAGAATGAATTTTGAAACGCTTGGAGTAATGGCGGCTCCATTTCACCAATTGCGGGCTTTTATGTCTGTGGTTACATTATGTTTGTTAATCTACCCGGAACTTAAGATATACAGTATTCCTGGCAGTCCAGCAGATTGGACTGAAAAAGTAAGCCACTCACAAGGCTTGTTAAATGATTCAAGGAATAAGCTAATCCATTCAGAAATTCAGCGGATTACAACATACCAAGAAAAAGGGGATCTGGCTTCCACAGAGGAAGTACTGGAGTATCTTAACAACCGTGACATATCATGAATAAAGAAGCGATAATAAACAAAGAAAAAAACAGCCCTTTTGCAAAACCTTTTCTTAAATGGGCAGGAGGAAAGCGGCAGTTGTTACCGGTTTTTGATGAATATTTTCCTGATCAGGTAAAATCAGGTAAAATCCTTCACTATATTGAACCTTTTGTGGGTAGTGGTGCGGTATTCTTTCATCTGGCGAAAAAATATTTATTTGAAAAAGTCATACTTGCCGATATAAATCCTGCAGTTATTTTAACCTATAATATTTTAAAAACAGGGCCGGACGAACTTATTGGATTATTGGAGAAATATGAAAAAAAATACCTCAGTTTACCCCAGGACAAACGAAAAACTTATTTCTACGAGCAAAGAAGCCAATTTAATGATTTTTCGGCAGAACGGAGGGTGGACCAGATCAATAAAAAAAACATTGAACGGGCAGCCCTGGTGATATTTCTTAACAAAACTTGTTACAATGGTTTGTTTCGTACCAATTCAAAAGGTAAATACAACACACCAGCCGGGGATTATAAAAATCCCAGGATTTGTGATAAGCCTAACCTCATTGCTGCGAGTAACATATTGCAACGTGCAGAAATTTTACTTCAGGACTTCCGGCATCTGAAAAATCTGACGCTTAAAGATCCAACCTTTATTTATTTTGATCCTCCATACCGGCCTTTAAATAAAACATCGAACTTCACCAGCTACAGTCTGGAAAGTTTTAAAGATCAGGATCAGCAGGACCTCGCCGGTGTCTTCAAACAATTGGATAAGCAGGGACATTACCTGATGCTCTCCAACTCAGATCCTAAAAACATGGATCCGGAAGATGAGTTTTTTGATGCGCTGTACGGAAAATTTAACATTTACAGGATACCTGCCAGGCGATATATTAATTCAAATGCAAAAAAAAGAGGCAATGTCAATGAATTATTGATTACCAACTACACCCCAAAGCTTTGATGCCACAAGGATCAAAGGAAACGCCACTGAAAACGAAATCGGAAATGGCAGTTAAAAATGTGCTGCATAATAAAGACTTCTGGTATTGGATGAACCAATCGCATTTGCACGGACAGAAATCACACACATCCTTTGCAGCCTGCTTTATGGGAATGGTGAATTGTAATCTTTCCGTTCCGTAAACCAGCTGGCTATCCGGGTTGATTATGCTGGTGATATAACCCATTCATTCTTAAACCATAACATTAACGTTTTTTAACAAAAAATACCATTTTAAACACAACATTCTGGTACGGTTTTCGTATTAATAAATATAGTTTAGTAAAGTTTTTTCATAGATTTAGTTTAGGTTTAGGTTTAGATGAAACAAAAGCTGTCTGCTCTCCGCAGACGGCTTTTTTTCTTTTCAGGACCTTCAATCTTAAAGGAACTGCTGGAAAAAAAATTATACGAATCAGTGTTATTCTTCCAACCCTTTTTTAAATCTTCCGTAAAAAAGCACTAATAATAGTCACGTAAAAAAATATAATATGCAGGCTTTCATTCGATTTTCATTTATCCAGCTATTCTTATTATTGTTTGTTTTGGCTTCAGAGGCACAGGTGAAATATGATTCGGAAAAATTTGCTGATGCAGCTAAGATGCATCGCCGCATGGTTGAAACAAACGTGCAGGATATATTACGGTATGATGTCAAAAAAGTACAGATTATAGAATGCATCGCAGAAATTACCCTTTCAGAAGAATTATCCAACAGCAGCTTCCCGGATATCAATGATTTTGAAACTCATTATAAAACCAAATATCCTAAGCTTTACAAACATACCGGTGAGGGTTATTTTGAGAATGTACTGGACGTTGTTTACAACAGACTCAATCGCCTTTTTTTTGAGAATGGTATTAAGGTAACTGATAAAGAACAGGTTATTACAAACAAGTTTTTTATTGAAGAACAACTTATTCCTTCAGAAGATAAAAAATACACCGGATCTGCTTTGAGCAATTATTATGACGGGGATAAGCCTATCCTATCCACCTCTGGTATGCTTCCCCTGCCTAAAAACTTATCGTTTGATGATAATGAAGCCTTTCAATACCAAATGGCAGCCATAGCCAACGATAATGAAGCTCAGGCTGCCCTGCATGTAACGCTTAAAATTGGTGTCGATGAAGCTGGAAATCCCGTCATCGAAGAATATAAAGTAACCATGGATACCTGGCTGAGCGCTTTTAAACGTGGCAGTAAAACCATTTATAAGTGGAAGGTTTTTAATTCTCCTTTATTTTCCCTTGAAAAACCTGTTGCCGGAGTAGGAAACCATACAAATCCTGATGGCACATCCATTGACCTGGATGCTTTTGATACTGAACTGTTAAATATGATCGACAACATCACTGAGATGTTCAGCTATAGTTTTAGCGAGGATATGTAAATCTTTCCTGCTGTTTGGGCAAATTTTGCTTTAAATACCTGTCCCGTAGGGACTAGCTGACAATAAACAGGTGCTTCAGCGCCTGGCAACAGCATACCACCAGTTCCCATTCATCCTGTAAGGATAGAATGAAAATTTTACTAAATTGCACTTCAATAACCCCAAAAAACCAACATCATGGGAAATTCATACATCAGTTGTTATGTCCACTATGTATTTTCTGTAAAAAACCGTGAACCACGATTAACGCCCGCAATTCGGGAAAGATTATTCCCCTACATGGGCGGTATTTGTAAAGAAAACGATCTCAAACTACGAAAGGCTGGTGGTGTTGAAGATCATGTACACCTATTGGTTTCACTACCGGCAACCATCACCCTGGCTAAAGCCGTCCAGTATATCAAAGGGGGTTCCTCGCGGTGGATTCATGAAACGTTTGAAGATTTAGCTGATTTTGCCTGGCAGGAGGGGTATGGTGCGTTTACCATCGGCGTATCGCAGATAGAACAAACAAAACGATCATTGAAAACCAGGAAGAGCATCACAGGAAAAAGTCGTTCCGGGAGGAGTTTGTTGAGTTTTTGGACTATCATGGGATTGCGTTTGAGGAGAAGTATTTGTTGTGAGAAGCTAGAGTCTCATTCTAGGCCTACGGCCTGTTTCCAGAAAAGCTGTGTGTTTTCTGACAGCCACTGAAGAGCCTGCCCCGCATAAAACGGGGGCTGGTTATTGGCAATAAGCCTCTACGAGGCTGAGGAGCGAACTGTTTATGAAATACCAGGTTTATTACAGACCAAATGCTTTGTCCCAGCGAGCCTGCCCCGCAAAATGCGGGGGACAAACTGGTAATAAACAGGTGCTTCAGCGCCTGGCAGCTGACTATCGCCTGCCTTCATTCATCCCATGGGGATAGAATGAATTACACTTGGTACCCAGTTTTTTGAAGATGTTTGCAGGGTATTAAATTTTTATATTTGGAGACAACAATTTTTTATCAAACAACAATATAGTTTAATAAACATTTTATTTGACAGGGTAAAACTGTAGCTAATTTACCCACAAATGCTATTTTTTTCCACAAAAATTTCATACCTTAGTTAAATATAGATCAGTCAACCTTAATCCTAACTACCTGATTATTTTGCAGTTTTTATTTTCAGAATTTTAAGTAAAATCTGGAAGTAGCTTTATGGTATAATTCATGTATTCAATTTAAGATCTAATAATAACAAAAATTTCAAGGGTATGTTTGGTTTTGAAAAAACACAGGATCCGGAAAAATCCTGGTACAGGGTAAGGAATCATTTGCTTAAAAAGTATCCGGAGCTTTGGCATTATGATTTGGAGTATAAAGCAGGCGAAGAAAATTGTTTATTCAGGAGAATTATGTTTATTGCTGGTATAAGTGAAAAACGGTTACGCTCGGAGGTTGATGAAGCTTTAAGACCGGCACAGAAGGCCATCAGACCCATGCATTATTTTTAAAAGCTCAAAGCTCAAAGCTCAAAGCTCAAGGCTCAAAGCTGAAAGTTAGAAGCTGAAAGGTGAAAGTTGGAAGCTCAAGGCTCAAAGCTGAAAGTTGGAAGCTGAAAGCTGAAAGCTGAAGACTCAAAGCTGAAAGTTGAAAGCTGAAAGCTAGACCATAGACCATGCCTGAATATGGTTGACCGTTTTAGTTAACTATCAAGCATTGTGTGCATGGTTTGGGTGAATAAGAAAGTAGACCTTTCAGTGTTCTTCGAACATTAAAGTATCGGGTTAACCAAAGTGAAAGCCATAAGCTATCAGTTATCAGTTATTATCTACCCATACCTCGGATCCTTTTTAAACGGTAATTTGGCCATTTTCTGCACTTCGATGCTTGGGAAACCAAATTCTTCCACTACTTTGCCAAGGATAAGATATATTCCATTTCCGCGAAACGGATAATTTTTCAGAGAGGGAGGGAAGTTAACCGTATCAAAAAACTCCCCTTTTAAATCCAGAAAACAGCCAAAATGCATCCATTCCTTTTTAACGGTCCGCACATTTTTTAGGGTTACCAGGTTACCAAGGATGCGGATTGTTTTGCCTACATGTTGCATTAAATCCTGTGCAAAAATGTTCCCTCGGAAATTGGTTTCAAGCATATCAAACATGCTCAAGCTAACCGGGAACCCAATCAATTCTATTTCGTCATAGGCATCCTCCAGTGCGCTGGTTTCAAGCACGGGCAGATCGAATTGCCTTGCTTGTGGCCTGAAAAGCGAGGGCATGGGGTTACGTACAGCAGATGTGTTAATCATCATCTGCGCTTTCCAGAGCAATTCCTGCTTGCTCATGCCTGTAAATCGCAAAGCATTGGTCCTTATCAAAATAATTATCTGTTCATTGCCCATGGGAACCCGGTAAATAAATTCTTCCAGGTTTTGAAAAGGGCCGTTTAAGTTCCGTTCGCGAAGTATTCGTTCAATGATTTTGTTCTCCAGGTTCTGTACGTGCACAAACCCAATAAAGATATCCCTTCCTGAGATGGATGTTTTGTAATCACCTCTGTTGACACAAGGAAGGTGTATGTTTGCTCCACACCGGCGGGCTTCATTAAAATAAACCCAGGACCTGTAAAAACCTCCAAAATTATTGATTACCGCCACCATAAACTCAAGCGGGTAATACGTTTTTAAATACAAGCTTTGGTAGCTTTCAACCGCATAGGAGGCCGAATGGGCTTTTGAAAAGGCATAACCGGCAAACGACTCGATTTGACGCCATACTTCTTTTGCCAAATCCTCAGAATATCCTTTTTCTTTACAATTTGAATAATATTTTTCGCGAATTCTGGCAAACTCTTTTTTTGACCGGAATTTGCCTGCCATGGCCCTTCGGAGAATATCGGCATCTGAAAGGTCAAGTCCGGCAAAATGATGGCAAATTTTTATTACATCTTCCTGATATACCATTACACCGTAGGTCTCTTTCAGTTGTTCTTCCATTACGGGATGCAGGTATGTAAAATTATTTGGATTATGGAACCTTTTGATGTATTCTTTCATCATCCCGGATTTTGCCACACCCGGCCTGATAATGGAACTGGCCGCTACCAGACTGAGGTAATTATTGCAACGGAGTTTTTTTAGCAACCCACGCATGGCAGGACTTTCAATATAAAAACACCCGTTGGTTTCACCGTGGTATAAGCGTTGGTTTACTTTTTTATCCTTTTTAAAAGCTGCTACATTATGCGCATCAATGATAATTCCCTGGTTTTTTTCAACAATTTCCACGGTCTCATTGATATGCCCTATGCCACGTTGGGATAATATATCCAGTTTTTCGTAACGCAAAAGCTCAGCCACATACATATCCCATTGAGTGGTGGGAAATCCTTTCGGTGGCATATCAAGGGCTACATATTTGGTTATGGGTTCTTCTGAGATAAGAATTCCACCGGCATGAATGCTTCTGGTGTTGGGAAAATCCATGATTTTGCGCCCCATCTCAAGCAATTTCTGACTAATGGTGTCGCCTGAAGCTGCTTTATGGGGGGATTGTACCAAATCGTCAATTTCTTCTTTGGGAAGCCCGCAGGCTTTACCCAGTTCGCGGATAATGGAGCGATCCTTAAATGTAGTTGTGGCGCCCAGTAAAGCTACATGCCTTTCAGGATAGCGGTTAAAAATATAGTGCTGCACGTCATCGCGGTCTTTCCATGAGTAATCAATGTCAAAATCAGGTGGACTCGTTCGTTTAGGATTGATAAACCGTTCAAAATACAGATTTAATTCAATCGGATCAACATCGGTAATGTAAAGGCAATAAGCTACAATGCTGTTAGCTCCGCTTCCGCGCCCCACATGCTGGTACCCTTTGCTTAATGAGTACCGGATAATATCCCAGGTTATTAAAAAATAGGCAGAAAACCCCAGTTCATAAATCACTTTCAGTTCGTGTTCAAGGCGCTGTTGGGCAATGGAATTGTGCATTCCATATCTTTTATTAAGCCCTTCTTGAGCAAGCTTTTTTAATAATTTTTTATCCTGGAGCACATTGCCTGTAAAAGTTTTTTTGTTTTTTGTTTCTGAAAAATTAAATTTCAAACTGCATTTTTCAAGCAGGGTTTTTGATTGCTCCAGAAGCTCGGGCGACGAATTGTATATTTCCGCAAGGTGCGCTTCGGGTTGTAATACCTCTGTTTCCCTGCCCATTGTATCCGGATCAACTTTCGTAATGAGGGTATTAAAGTGAATGGCCCGCAAATACGTGTGAAGTTCTAAGTCAGCGCCTGAAGCCAGGGTCACAGGATACAAAGCAAGACATTTTGAGGAGGTGCTATAATTATGAGAGGTGCGATATCTGTTAATCTGATGTGGCCGCACGCCAATGTATTCATTATCAAGAAGCTGTTCCGGTTGTTTTGTGTCAAATTCATAAATAAACACCACATCCGGCAATGGAGACGGTGATTCCGGAAAAGGTTTTTTGTTAAGGTTGGCCCTGGTCAAAAATTCATTCAGTTGATAAAATCCTTCGTTTGTTTGAGCCAGGGCCAGATATAAAAATGAACCTGACGCATCCCTGAATTCAATTCCAGCCACAACTTCAATACCATATTCCAACCCATATTTGTAGGCATCAACTATGCCCATGGTATTGTTAATGTCACTTATCACAAGCTTTTTTATGCCCAGATGGTTGGCAGTTCTCACAAGCTGCTCAGGCGACATAATCCCATAATGCAGGCTATAATATGTATGACAATTTAGAAACAACGAATTAATTTATTATATTCAACATATCAGAAGCAATTTTAATTATTTTATATCTTGCTTGTTTCATATCCCGAATTTTTATTCTAAATTTAAATTGTATTCTTACGAAATCAAATAAAGGGTTGTATTAAGTAGATTTATGGATGACTTGATAATAGTGCAGGAGGCTGATAATTTTTATACCCCAAATGTGAGTTTTAATGCAGGTACTGGGGTACTCGAAATTGAAGGGGAATCATACCTGGAAGACACAAAAGAATTTTATGATCCATTACTCGAATGGGTTCGAAACTACACTGAATCAATAGATATTTCAGTAGAGTTTAATATTAAACTAACTTATTACAATACAAGTTCGTCCAGAAGTTTGTTGGAGCTGCTATATATCCTGAAGGATTTTAAGGAACGGGGTGGGGATTTAAAAGTTAATTGGTATTTTGATCCTGATGACATCGATATTGAAGAAGAAGTGGAAGATTTTGAAATAGATACCGGCTTGAAAATAAACATGATAGAAATTGAAGAGGATGATTATTAAAGCCTGCCTTATTATTTATGAAAAACAAAGTCAAAATTAGCGCCGAGCAGTTCGATTTATACGATTATCACAATACCTTTGACGGTAATGTATTGCTTTCTTACAAGGGCCCATGGGATGAGCACATTGTTTTCACCATGGGAAATTATATCAAGCTCCTGGTTAAAGATGATCCGGTGGTCACAAAACGGATTTTTAAAATTTTTATGGAACTGGCGCAGAATGTCTCGCTCTATTCTGCTGAGTATAATGAGTTTGATAAATCAAAACGTGTTGGAATAGGCTCTATACTCGTCATTGAATCGCAGGATACGTATCATTTTTTTTCAGGAAATGTGGTTAAAAACCCGGACATCATTCCCATCATTGATAAAACTGATGTAATAAATGCCCTTGATCGAGAACAATTGAGAAATTTTAAACGCAAACAGAGAAACCTGCCCCGAAGTGAATTTGGAGGTGCAAATATAGGTTTAATTCAGGTAGCGCTTACTGCTGATAATCCGCTTAATATAAAACTTACTCCTCTAAATGAGGAAGAATCATTTTTTTCCCTTGGTGTTGAGATTAAAAAGCAAAAAGAGCCAACACATTAAACTTCTTGAAAACCTGATTTACAACCACGATTGCCAATAGCCCTTCATAACAGCAAAAGATTACGCTTATAAGAGTACACCTTCAATTACCCGTAATTTCCAAACATTTTGCGTTTTTACCCCATCCTTTCTATCCAAAGAAAATCAAACACTTAGAATCTTATCATTACTGGCATAATATTTGAATCTTAACCCTGAATCATTATACACAAGTCACCATGAAAAATATAGCTTTCTTTTTTGCCTTTTTATTTATTTTGTCAGGCCATATTTTTTCACAAAAATTTGAGTCTAAACCTCCCATAAAATGGGGAAAACTTCAATCTTCGGAGATTAACCTTACTCAATATGGCGAAGATGGTGAAGCCATTGCAGTTGTGCTGTGTGACTACGGTCATATAGAGATTTCGAACCGGACCATGTACAACCGGCATGTCCGCATTAAAATACTTAAAGAAGAAGGTTTATCATTCGCCAAAGTGAGTATTCCTTTTCAGGATAAGAATGAATACGAGGTTGTTGAGTTTATAAAAGCGCAATCGCTTACCCCGGGAAAAGCAGGTAGGGTATTAACACAAAAAGTCAAATCAAATGACATTGAATATAAACCAATTGATGCCTATAGCAGGGAAATGGTGTTTACAATTCCTGGGGCCAAAGTTGGTTCTATCATTGAATATCAGTATGAAATTGCATCCCTGGATTTTGTGTCATTAAAAGATTGGGTTTTTCAGCACAACATACCCACCTTATGGAGTGAAATACGATTTGATGTTCCGGAACCATTTGTTTATATGGTTACCTACCAGAAAGGCCGGGCTTTGGATGAATATGAGCAATTTCAATTCAGCAAAAGGCTCAACTGGCTGCGATCCTTGCGCTGGAAAAAAGCAAGTCGCGAATTGCACAACGATAATGATGTGCTTTATCGTTCACCAGATAACACCTATGTGGTAAACATGGTAAATCAGAAACGCAAAAAAATTGTTCATAAAAATTTACCTCCCTTATCTCAGGATGTACCTCATGAATTGGCTGTTAACTATGGACCACGGCTGACCTTTCATTTATATCAATCGGATGGTAATCTGCCCTCGATGTTTAAACCTTTGCTTTTAGGTGCCAGGGAAGATGTTGAGAATATGACGCCGACACAGAGACTCAGAAATACTGAATTCATTGGTTATATCCATTATGTGTTACCAACGTGGGCTGAGTTTAATGAAGATAAACTGGCCAGCGAAAACGTAGGATTACGGCTTATGAAAAGCATGGATTATGTGCAGATCCTTGACGGGTTAATTGAATCCGATATGCAATCCCTGGAAAAGGCAGATAAAATATATAATGAAATGTGGGCCAGATTGAAATGGAATGGCACCTACACAGCAGAATCACCCAGAGAATTGAATGAAGTATTAAAAGAAGGAGTGGGTACCAGTGGTGAAATAAACATGGTTTTAGCCTATCTTTTACGCAGGTCTGGATTGAAGGCCAATTTAGTCATGGCGAAAACTCGTTTCTCCGGTAGGGTAGAACAGGTTTATCCTGCTCACGACCAATTCAATCACCTGGTAGTAAATGTTGAAATTGACGGAAAAAATCATATATATGATTTAACCGCACCCAAAGGTCATCGGTTTATGAATCAATTGGTTAATAATAAAGGATTTATGATCAGGGAATATAACTATGGCTGGATTGATTTGGCCAACCCGAATACCAGGAAAGTCAAGGATCCTGAAAACTGGATGTAACAATTCATATTCAGAAAAACACCATGTATTCTCAATCAACGAACATTTAGCGGTCAGGATGCATTAAATCAAACGACTGAAGCACCGAGTACTTTGGCCCGGCTTCTGTAAGCTCAGATTGCCACAAATTAATACTTTTACATGGTAATACCGGTAAATTCAGATTTAAATCTGCTTTCCAGTCAGGTTTACCTTTAAAACGGGCCAGGGTAACGTGCGGTAAAGGGTCATTGACATGTGCTTTGTGCAATAAGGATTCAGATAACCTGAAAACAAGGTGTTTAAAATTTTCATTTTTCTCGTAGTTAACCCAAATCATTGATTTTTTTTCGCCCGGAGGACCATACGACAGGTTCCTGAAGTATAGATTAAAGGTTGGGAAGCCTTTCAATACCTGGCTGATGGTTGATTTTATGTTTTCAAGATTATCATAAGTAACATTTCCTATAAACAAAACTGTAAGATGAAGATTTGCTTTATCAGTCCATTTGAAATTGCGAATATCTAAATTCTTATTAGCAATATAGTTCAAAAGATGATCATACGTATTTATATCAAGTGGAATGCCAAGGAATAAGCGAATTGTTTTATCATCTACCATAATTCACTAAATTTTTAATATGTTGGTATTCAGTAGAAATGTCTTTTGCAAAAACTGCTATTTAATATCAACAATTTATAAAATTAAAATATCTTTCTCTATTTTAAAAACTTTTTCGCGGGAGTTAAAGCTTGAAGAAACAACTATTGATGAAAATTAACTGATGACGGTATTATTTATTAGATAATCCCTGCGAAATGGGCAATCTTATCACTGCCATTCCTTAAAAAGCTAATGAATTAAAAAAATTGCTACATTCGTGGAAGCAGGAAAATAATGTTAAAATATCTAATGGAAAATAGTTATTATCACTAAAAACTACTCCATGAATACTCTAAAATATATTATTACAGCATTGCTGTTCCTATTAATTATTTATCCTTTGAGAGGACAGGAATTAACTGGTGATGTTATCGAAGATAACATGAAAGCCTTGCAGGGTATGCAAGGAAATGTCCAGGTTAGAACATTTAATGTTGGTTACGAAGGCATTAAAGGTACACCATATCTTTTTGATGAATGGCTACCTGGGAATATTTTGCTCTATGGAGAAAAATTGCTTACCGGAGTGCCAATAAAGTTTGATGCCTATAATAATGATTTAGTATATCTTAACGAATCAATGATGGATTCTTTGGTAATCAACAAACAAAATGTGCTTGAATTTGAAATTGGTCGGGATGGCAATTGGATTTTATTTTCAAAATATAATTTGACAAATAATAAACATAAACTTGATATAAAATTTGCAGAAAGCTTGTATGCCGGCAAATCAAAATTAATCCGGTACCATTTTAAAAATCTCATTAAAGCCGATTATACAGGGGCTTATAATTCAGGAGTTAAATATGATGAACTTATACCTGAAAGTCAGCTGTATTTAATCAAACCTGATAATATTATGATAAAGCTAAAAGCAAATCACCGCTCTATTTTAAAGGCATTTGGAGAAAAAAAGAACGAAATAAAATCCTTCATGAAAGAACAAAATCTTTCAGGAAATGATATCAATGAGCTGGTTAAAATTACAAAGCATTACGATTCAATTTCTTATTAAACATTAATGAATGATAATTTTCTCTTGATGTATTCCCTTTTCAGTTTTTATACACACAAGATATAACCCTTTCTTCATATTTTCCATGACGGAAATTTCATGCTTATCCGTATTGTTCAAGGATTTGTTATATAGCAACCTACCTTGTATATTATAAACTGAAACTTCAAAAGAATCAATATTTTTATCTTTGTTTTCAATAAAGAAACTTCCTCTGGTGGGATTGGGATAAATGCTGAATCTCCGGGATGAGAATACCGGTTTTTCATCGATATCAGACAGTGAATAGTCCAGCAGATCAATGATAAAGGTTCCTTCGGTACCGCCACCACTGCCGTCAACCTGTAACCAGTAAGTTCTTCCCGGATCAACATCCACACGCTCAATGGTAGCTGAATAATCCTCATCAATATGATCGTCATTGGCTTTTAAAATGGTAAACAAGTCAGGATCATCGCTCAAAATATCCGCTGCGGATTCGGCTTCATATACCGCCATTTGATTGTCAAAACCATCGGATTCTATTGCCACTATGCCTGATTCCGGTCCAATAAATTTAAACCAAACGGAGTTTTCTATGATTTTCGTTCCATTAAGGTATTCATCACACCAACTCGTTTGAGAGTTACAGTCTCCAATAGGAGGATGCGGCTCATTCACTTGAATGGTTGCACAGCGGTTCGAGAAGGGGCCGTTTAGCCCTGGTACTAATAGTTGAGCTTCTTCAACATTATCATTACTAGGATAAATAACCCGCATACTTAAGGGTATGGTATCAGTGCATGTACCATGTGTGCCTACCAGATAAATATATTTTCGTTGGGTGCTATCAATATATACGTTATTTTTTACCTGTGTAGTAATGACTTGTCCGGTGGTATCAGAAAAAGACAACAAATCACTTGCTTCATCCGTAAGCCATTTAAATTCAATTCCGCCCTCTGCGGTGAGCTTTATGGGTGATTTATCATATAGACATACCTCCCTGCTTGACATCATGGCCGAAATATTAAGGACATCACCGGCTAAAATAAAACCGGTGTACGTTTGCTCATCAGACCCATAATCGTTTGCCACCTCCAGAGAAACAGTGTACGTTCCGGGTTGGTTAAATGTTACCACAGGATTTTGCATACTGGAATCGGTATTTTCTACAAAAGAATGGCTTTCCGGGGAAATAGTCCATATCCATCTGTCATGTGGAAATGCTGATTTGTCCTGTAACTGAACAGGGGCCCCGACACAAACATTCCGGATATTGGAACCAAAATGGGCATCCGGGGTAATTTGTTCAATCACCAAGCCAGGCCAGCTGTTTACCCTTAAATCAAGTGGATCAAGCCAGGGTTTAAGTCTTTTTGTATGAATTAAACTGCTGCCTTCATCAAAACCCGCAGAAACCTTCCCGTAATAATCATATTTCTCAGCTCCCCCATGCAACTGTCCAACAATAAGCCGGTTTTGATCAAATAATGGTGCACCGGATGATCCTCCCTGGGTCATACCTAAATCAAACCTGACTTCCCAGTGGGTATGTGGGAGTGAGCTTTCGTCCTCATCCCAGTAAATTACGGAGGGATATGAAATAACACTGTCTGTTTCAATAGAAATCTTTTTGGGCATACCGGAAGGATGATGAATGGATACAGCGGCTGAGGGCCCTACATCTTCAGCATTCCAACCGGCATAATAGGGTTTGTACCTGAGCGGTGGCACATGACTAAGTTCCAACAATGAAAAATCGTTTCTGTCAGTTGACGCAGTTACTGTAGCGCCCGAAATGCTATTATCCGATGGTACAAGTTCGGTGCTTCCACAAGCTTCTTGTTCGTAATTAAAATACGTAATCAATGTTTTAGCAACAGTATCTGTTGAAATACAATGGTTTGCAGTAAGGAAATATGGTCTGGCATTATTTGAGGTATTGTTAATCAGTGAACCTGTACAATAATATCCGTAGGATCCTTCTTTAAAAGTCATCCGTGCTATGGCATGTTTCTCAAGTTGCCAGTCATCCCCCTCCTTGCAATTTATATCGATTAATTCCTGTTTCTGGGATTCTACTTGATGAACATCATAAAAATTGCGGTATGCCGTTCCAATACTATGAATTTCCAATTCGCCCTGAAAAGAAGCATTCTTTGGTTCAAAATATTCAATAATTACGTTATCTCCAATAAAATCAGATATTTGAAGAGCGTTATATGATTTGTTATTTAAACTGGTAAATGCTCCGTGGTATTTGGTTTTATCCTTGTTGAATATATACAATTCGGCACCGGGGGGCAGGTTGTACTTTCCAAACCATAAACTAATGGATTCTGCTCCGGGGGCACTGACAAGGAATTCCATGATAGTTCCTTGCGGGGTTTCGGTTTTTGTAGCAACTTCAAGGAAATGAATAACCGTGTCTGAATAAACGGAGTACCTGTTTGGTATATTATATTCGTTATCTTCTTTCAACAAAGCGTTAACATCAGGCCCCTTTAAAGCAACTGATGCCATGGTTTGCTTAACTTGTTTTTTAATCTCCATGCTTTTTGGAATGCCTGGAGTAGTCACCTGGGCCATTAAACCTGCAGAGAGAAAAATTAAAAAGATATATAACAAGAAAATTCTACAAAACATCATATTTCTAAATTAGGATTTGATAATATAAGAGATAAAAGCTATTTCATTCCATATTTAATAAAATTAAGTATAATTTTGCCGTAATCAAAAATAACATAAAAGACCATCAAATAATGAGTTTTGTAAATAAATTATTATCCAGGTTTCTTGGAAATAAATCAGAAAGAGACATTAAACTGATAGAACCTCTGGTTGAGGAAATAAAAAAAGAATATGAAACTATAGTTACTCTTTCAAATGATGAATTACGCCAGGCCTCCTTTGAATTAAAACAGAAAATCAATCAGGCAGTTCAACCACTCAAGGATGAAATTCAATCTTTGAGAGAAAAGGCAGAACAAGAAGAACTGGGCATTGAAGAAACTGAAAAGATATACGATGAGATTGACAAACTGGAAAAAGATATTGACAGTGGTTACGAAGAGGTTTTAGTTGAAATGCTGCCCCGTGCTTTTGCTATTGTTAAAGATACCGCACGTCGTTTTAAAGAAAACAGCACTGTAGTAGTGGAAGCCAGTGATTATGATCGTGAGTTGGCTGCTACACGTGAAAGCATTAAAATTGAAGGGAATAAAGCCATTTGGTCCAATAAATGGGTTGCCGGTGGCAATGAGATTACATGGGACATGGTACACTATGATGTCCAGTTGATTGGTGGTGCGGTATTGCACCAGGGCAACATAGCTGAGATGGCGACAGGTGAAGGTAAAACACTGGTAGCTACACTGCCGGTATTTCTTAATGCCCTCACGGGTAAAGGTGTTCATGTGGTTACAGTAAACGATTACCTGGCCAAGCGGGATGCCGAATGGATGGGGCCACTTTATGAATTCCACGGGCTAAAAGTAGATTGTATTGATAAACATCAACCCAATTCTGCTGCACGCCGGGCGGCTTACAATGCCGATATTACCTTTGGTACCAACAATGAATTTGGTTTCGATTATCTTAGGGATAATATGGCCATAAGTCCCCAGGACCTGGTGCAACGCAAGCATAATTATGCCATTGTCGATGAGGTCGACTCGGTGCTTATTGATGATGCACGGACTCCTTTAATTATTTCCGGTCCGGTTGCAAAAGCCCAGGATGATCAATTGTTTAACGAATACAAACCAAAAATTGAGAAAGCTGTTAATGCCCAACGCAAACTGGTAACAAACATCCTTGCAGAAGCAAAGAAAAAACTGCAGGAAGGCGATACTGAAAAAGGCGGTTTTCTGCTGTTGCAGGCATTTAAAGGATTGCCTAAAAATAAAGCCCTGATCAAACTGCTGAGTGAACAGGGGAATAAATCCCTCTTGCATAAGACAGAAAATTTTTATATGCAGGAGAATAGCAAAAACATGCACAAAGTTACCGATGACCTGTTTTTTGTGATTGATGAAAAGGTTAATTCAATTGAACTTACGGATAAGGGACTCGATCTGCTTACAACATCTGCTGAAGACGCGGAATTCTTTGTGCTGCCCGATATGGGCAGCAAGATTGCTGACCTCGAAAAATCCAACTTAAACGAACAGGAAAAACTGATCGCTAAAGACAAACTGATGCAGGATTTTGCTGTTAAGTCCGAACGTGTACATACGGTCAACCAGCTTTTAAAAGCCTATACGCTTTTTGAAAAAGACATAGAATATGTGGTCATTGAAAATAAAGTGAAAATTGTAGATGAACAAACCGGCCGGATAATGGAAGGCCGGCGGTATTCTGACGGGCTTCACCAGGCAATAGAGGCCAAGGAAAAGGTGAAGGTTGAAGCTGCAACCCAGACTTTTGCTACCGTTACCCTGCAGAATTATTTCAGAATGTACCACAAACTGGCAGGTATGACCGGTACTGCAGAGACCGAGGCCGGCGAATTCTGGAATATTTATAAACTTGATGTTGTGGTCATCCCCACAAATCGGCCCATTGTCCGCGACGACCGTGAAGATCTGGTTTATAAAACCAAAAGGGAAAAATACAATGCTGTTATTGATGAAATAGTAAACCTTGTTAACAACGGACGCCCGGTGCTTGTTGGTACAACATCTGTGGAGATTTCGGAATTACTAAGCCGAATGCTTAATATCCGGAACATCAAACATAATGTACTCAACGCAAAACTGCACCAGCGTGAAGCAGACATTGTAGCTGAAGCCGGTAAGCGGGGCACGGTGACTATTGCCACCAACATGGCCGGTAGGGGTACCGATATAAAGTTAAGCCCTGAGGTAAAAGAAGCCGGAGGACTTGCTATTATTGGTACAGAAAGGCATGAATCACGTCGTGTAGACCGTCAGTTGCGCGGTCGTGCCGGACGTCAGGGGGACCCGGGATCATCCCAATTCTACGTATCCCTCGAAGACGATTTGATGCGGTTGTTCGGTTCAGACCGTATATCCGGCCTGATGGATCGTTTGGGACTGAAAGAGGGGGAAGTTATTCAGCATTCCATGATCACCAAATCCATTGAGCGGGCGCAAAGAAAGGTTGAAGAAAACAACTTCGGTATCCGTAAGCGGTTGCTTGAATATGATGATGTAATGAATTCACAGCGGGAGGTGATTTACAAAAAGCGCCGCCATGCGTTGTATGGCGAACGGATTTCAGTAGATATCTATAATTCCATGTATGATCTTTGCGAAAATATTGTGCAGGAACATCACGGCAATGCAGCTTATGATGACTTTAAGTTTTCATTGGTTAAATATCTTACTGTTGACGCACCGGTTTCCGAAGAAGAATTTCTGCAAAAAAATGAAAACGAATTGACAGAAATCGTTTATCAGTCCGTGGTTGATACCTACGTTCGTAAGCGAGACATTATTGCTTCTACTGCCAAACCTGTTATAAAAAATGTTTATGAAAAACAAGGCCAGGTATATGAGAATATCGTGGTGCCTGTTACCGATGGAAAAAAAACCTACAATATTGTTACCAATCTGGAGAAATCATATAAAACGGAATGCCGGGAACTGGTGAAATCGTATGAAAAATCAGTTGTACTCGTATCCATTGATGACGCATGGAAAGAACACCTCAGGGAACTGGATGATCTTCGCCAGTCAGTGCAAAACGCAACTTACGAACAGAAAGACCCACTGCTCATTTATAAATTTGAATCTTTTGAGTTATTCAAAAACATGCTTCTTGAAATCAATCGCCAGGTGATTGGTATACTTATGCGTGGGCATATTCCAACACAGAACCCCGACCAGGTCCGACAGGCACAAGCCCCGCGCCGTTTGGATATGAGCAAGTATGAAGCTTCCAAAGATGATTACACTACTTCCGGCGGTGGCGGAACTCCGCAGGCACCAGGTGGTGCGCCAAATCGTCAACAACAAAAAGTACAACCTGTGCGTGTTGAGAAAAAAGTAGGAAGAAATGAACCCTGTCCCTGTGGAAGCGGAAAGAAATATAAACACTGTCACGGAAAAGCAGGAACAGCTTAAGTGGTTTTTTAAATGATTGAACTTAAAGTTTTATTTTTCAATTATTTATTTTGATAAATTTATTTACTTTACAGAAATTATGGTATGTTAGAAAATATTTCTTGAAAATTCTAAACATATACTGATTACGCTTCTTTTTAAAATATTTTCTGACCCTAAATATTTTACTTTAATGCGGGAATACCTAAAGGGTGTTATCTTTTATAAGATAGTACTTGTTTTTTATTTATTTTTTTCAATTGCCTGTTTGGCTCAAACCGGGGATGATGTGACTCAATCAACGATTAATGAGAATAATCCCGACAGCCTTTTCTATACAGCACGTGAACTTGCTTTTTCAGGTAATTATGAAGCATCACGCGAAATTTGCTTTCAGGCCCTGGATATTTACCCGGATTATCATGATTTTACGATACTGGCCGCACGTACCCTGGCATGGCAAGCCCAATTTGACAGTGCTCAAACCCTGTTAAAACCGGTTCTTGACATTGAACCGTCACATAAAGCGGCCCTATTGGCCATGGCTGATATTGAAGTGTGGAGGGAATTATATACCAATGCCCTTCAATACACTGATACAGGATTGTACTATTATCCTGAAGACAGCATGCTTCTCAGTAAAAGGGATGAAATCCTTCAAAAAATGAATCAATCAAAAGCTTATTCACCCGAAGCAGGCTTGCTCGGAAATGACACCAGCGCTTTAGGAATGGGGTATTATTTTGATTTTTTCAGATCTCCATACATCTCCCGCAGGCATATGTTTTCCGTGCAATATTCCAGAAAGGTACCTTACGGGCCATTATTAACCCGGGTTAATCTGGGAGACCATGTAATAAGCCCGGAAAATCTGTTTGATAACCCTTCATATCAGGTTGAAGCAGACTATTACCCAGGTATGGGAGCTGATGCCTATTTATACCTGAATTACGGGCTTGCCACAGGAGAGTTTTTTCCGGCTCATAGAGCTGGTATTGAGTGGTTTAAATCAATAGGGGAGAGGATGGAGGGTTCCATCGGAAGCAGATGGTTATACTGGGATCGTCCCATCGTCTTTTTCACAGGATCGCTGGCAAGATATTTTGATAATTATTTGTTTTCTTTCAGACCGTATTTTTCACCTATTGGAAGCAATAACGCCTTTTCGGTGGTCCTTGAACTAAGGCGATACCTGAATAAACCATCCAGCTTTATTTTCACGAGCATTGGCGTGGGAGACTCCCCGGATCAACCTTTAAGCCTGGCCGAAGAATTTGGTAATTTCCTCAGCGCGCACTATAGAGCTGGCGTCCAATACCGTTTAGAAGATTGGTACCTAAGTACCGCTTTGGGTTACCAGTACGAGGAATATTTGCCTGAACAATTTCGAAACCGGATTCAGTTTAATGTGAGTGTAGGGTATGTGTTTTAATTTACATAACAATAGAAAACATGTTGTATTACTGATAGTTATAATTATTGGTAATTTAATTGTACCATGCTCTGGAGCAAAAAAAGCACCTCAGCAAAAATTTTTAAGCAGCCGAATCCCTGTGCTAATTGAGCAACCGGATGTTAACTTCATTGCTGCACCTGATGATCCTGATGAACGAAGTAATCTGATTGAACGGTTTTTACCCGGAACCAAGCTGAAAAAGCCAGTGGCATTAATCGTTATCCTTATCCTGGTAATAGTTTACTCCATTCTTTCCATGATAGTCTTGTTGATTTTTATGTTAATTGACAGGGAACGCAGGGAGGGGAAAACACGTCGAAAACATAAACTAAGAGAAAAATACCAGGCCGCCCTGGTGGATTATCTTGATCCGGAACTTGATAATACCACTATTTTTAACAGCATCATGCCAGCACTGAATAAATCGTTCAATAGAGAAGTTTTAATAAACGAAATCATTGATTTGAGCATCAATCTCCAGGAAAAGGAAGCAGCAAAACTGCAGGAATTATTCTATAACCTGGGCCTTAATGATGATTCACTGAAAAAGTGCAGGAGCAGGCGATGGCATAAGCGCATCAAGGGATATCGGGAATGTGCATTTATGAACATTGAGGAAGCAAAGCCCATTGTGGAAGAAGGCCTTCACAGCCGGAATGATATTGTGCGCTCTGAAGCCCAACTGGCTATGGTACGATTAAATGCAGAGGACCCCTACGGTTTTCTGGATAATCTCAAGCGGCCGTTTTCGGTATGGGAACAAAACATCGTTCATGAAGCCATTACATATCATAACCTTAGCATACCTGAATTTATGCGGTGGTTAAATTCCGAAAATAATTCCGTAGTGATTTTTGCAGTAAAAATGATTCATCTTTTTAAGCAAAAAAATGCCTGGAATGAATTGGTTGCTCTTTTAACCCACGAAAATGATAGGGTGAGGCTAACGGTAATCCGGGCGTTGGGAGCATTGAAAGTAGAAGAATCACAACGGTTTCTGCGTGGGGTGTATGAAGATGAAATCCCGGATAACCAGGTTGCTATTCTTCAGGCCCTGGCTGAATTTAAAGATTTAACAAACCTGGTTTTTTTTAAACATACCATCGAAATGGAAGATGATGTATGGCTTCAGGTTGAAGCAGCCAAAGGGATACGGGCGTTGGAGTCAAAAGGAGAAAAAGAACTCTTAGGTTTGCTGGACCGCGAAGAATACAGAAATTATCAGATTATAATTAAACATGTATTAGATAAACGAATTTAAGAAAGCACCTATGTTGGATTTTTTCCTGCAAATATTTCGGTTTCTGGCCAGTAACCTCTTACTAATCGTTACGGTAACCATATTCCTGTCCTATGTAATCCTGGGAATCGTAAGTGCAGTCACCCTTCGTCGATATCTTCGAAAGAACAGCTACATTGATTATAATCAGCTGATGCTTTCCCCTTTCGTTCCAAAACTGTCCGTTATAGTGCCTGCATACAATGAAAGCCGCAGCAGCATCGACAATATTGCCGCCCTATTATCACTTTATTATCGCGACTTTGACGTTATATTTGTTAATGACGGGAGCAAGGACGGCACCCTTGAGAAAGTTATTGAAGCTTACGACCTTGAAAAAGTAAATTATGCTTTTGATTACCGGTTACCATCAGAACGGATACGGGCCATCTATAAATCAAAAAAACATGTGCATCGCCGATTAACAGTAATTGATAAAATAAACGGTGGAAAGGCAGATGCCTTAAATGCCGGGATAAATGTTAGTAGAAGTGATTTGATTGTCTGTGTTGATGCTGATTCAATAATGGAACCTGATGCATTACTTAAACTAGTGAAACCCTTTCTTGAGGAAACCGATAAAAAAGTTATTGCTACAGGTGGGGTAATCCGCATTGCCAATTCATGTGACATTGAAGACGGACAGATTAAACAAATAAATTTACCCAAAGATTTTTTTGCACGCATTCAGGTTTTGGAGTATACCCGGGCATTTCTTATGGCGCGTATGGCGTGGAGCAAGCTCGATGGCTTATTATTAATTTCAGGAGCCCTGGGTATGTTTGATCGCGAAGTGGTTATCCGTGCAGGCGGGTATGATATCAACTCGGTTGGTGAAGACATGGAGCTGGTGGTACGCATGCGTCGCTATATGGTTGAAAACAAAATGCCTTATATTGTTACCTATATTCCTGACCCCTTGTGTTGGACAGAAGTACCAACCAGGATTAAGATCCATCAAAGCCAACGTAACCGATGGACACGGGGTACAATGGAAACTCTGTTTAAACACATTAAAGTATTCTTTAATCCCAAATACGGGAAATTCGGAATGTGGGGTTATCCCTACTGGTTCTTTTACGAGTGGCTGGCACCATTGCTTGAATTTTTTGGTTTGGTATATTTCACTATTCTGGCCTTTCTTGGTTGGGTTAACTGGTCCTTTTTCTTTTTGCTTTTGGCATTTGTATACACTTTTGCGGTATCCCTGTCTATCTGGGCTGTATTGTTTGAAGAGCGTACCTATCATAAATACAACAGCAGAAAAGACGTGCTAAAGCTTGTAGGCACCGCATTTCTCGAACCTTTATTCTACCATCCCTTAACAGTTATTTGGGCAATCCGCGCCAACATCGAATATTTATTTGGCAAAAGAGGATGGGGTAAAATGGAACACATGGGTTTTGGCAAAGAAAAGTAGAAATCTATGATTCAAATGTTGGAAAAAGTTAACAGAATGAAATACCTTTACTAAAAAAACACCAATTAACAAAGGGTTATAGGGAAAAACAAAAACAACAAAAAAATGAAAAACAATTCTACTTTTTTATTTTTAGTGGCACTGGGAGCATTGATGATTTTATTCTCCACTTGTCAAAAAGAAGAAGATATCCCATCACAATACGCTGAGGATGATTATATCAAAATAGGAAACTTACTCGTTCACACGAATCCTGCCTTAGAATCAGCCAGACGGACCCGTTTCCATGATGAACTTGTACCTGTTCGCAGAGGAGTCGAAAGGGAGCTCAAAAGCACATCCGATTTTCCTGATGTTGATCTTACCAAAAACTATGTGTTTAAACTCAAAGGCGAAGTGGCTTCGCCTGTATTTGACGGCCATACGCTTCAGGCAACGCATGTGGTAATCGATAATGCCATAGCGTATGTTACCTATAATACACAAGGAGCCCAATGGCTCGGTGGATTTGAGATTTTTGATGTTTCTGATATTAATAATCCAACGCTTATTACAAGTGTCATTCTACCTGATGCCGATATTAGTTCCGTCTCGTACCTGAATGATAAGCTTTATATTACCGGCGCCATGGGTGATTTTGAATCATTAGGATTAGAAACTCCTGCATTTTGTGAAGTCATCAGTCTTGATGATGCCAAAACAGTACTTGCTGTGGATACCATACTTGATGTTTCATCGTATGTAGGTACTGACATAAAGGCAACAGAAGATAATATCTTCGTTACTTCTGGTTCTACAGGTCATTTAACAATATTCAAAAACGACTATTCACGTTCCGGAGAGTTTGAGCTTACTGACGCCCGTTCCCTGGCAGTCAGCAAGGATACTGCTTTTGTTTTACAGGGACAATCAGCCAGAGTTCAACTTGTAAATACCAATGACAACACATTGCTGGATTTATATGAAATGATTGGAGCTGATATTCCAGGATCAAAAACGGAAATAGCCCTGAACGGTAAATACATTTTTGCCACACTTAATGAAAAAGGACTTAAAGTACTTCATAAAACCGGGGAGCTTAAGCAGCATATTGCAGCCCCTGTTCCTGAAAACGGTGCCCCGGCTGAGAATTATGTCACAAACAGTGTTTCATTGAACGATGCCCTGGTACTCATTGGCAATGGCGCTGCAGGTGTGCATGTGGGTGCTATGGTGGAAGAAAATGATGATGGTATCACTATGTTGGGTTCCATGCAATTCAATGGGGCTGCTTCGACAAATTTTGTAGAATCAAAAGACAGTGTCATATTTGTGGCTACCGGCAAGGAAGGACTGAAAATCCTTTCAATCGGTATTGATGAAGGTGTGCCTGACGATGTCATTCCAACGGAACCCTGTGAATCGCTTTTGGGGGATATTTCTGAACTGTTCCCCGAAGGAGAGGATATCCGGAAGATGCATGCTAAGCTTTTCTCTGATATTGAACAATTGAATATTCACATAAAAAAAGAAACCAACATTTACCTTACATTCCTTGACGAAGGGGCAGGATGGAAAAACACCTTTGGCTATTATACCTACCAAAAAGGAAATCCGCCTAAAGATAAAAGCAAAATAGAACATCACATAGTCTTTCCGAATGTGTCGAAAACCGGTGAAGGAGGGGGGCTGGCTTACGGCGATATGGTTCAGCTTGGTGATAAACCATTTCCGGCCGGGACGGTCATTGGTTTTTATCTTGTGGCAGAGGGCTGGAAAACCGGTGAAACGGTCTCCGGGAAATATACCCATTATACCAATCCGGAATTTAATATCAACAAAGCCCAACAATCTACTTTGTTTCTCAGTAAGGGTTGCAATGAAATCGTGCTTACTTTTGAAGATATTAAGTTAAGCCATTCGGAATGCGATTTTGATTTTAATGACATTATCCTTGCAGTGAAAGATAACCCCGGGGCTGATGTGCCAAATACCCGGATAGAACTTTCAGGATTGCCGGTTTTACAAGCCACGGGAGATAAATAAAGATTAATTGGGTAAAAAAATCATTGCACTTAAGAAAATCTCCTACTTTTGCATCCTTATAATGTTTTGAAAATGATGCAGAAAGTAAATGCAGATCTGGTTACTATTGGAGATGAGATTTTAATCGGACAGATTGTTGATTCTAACTCAGCCTGGCTGGCCCAGCAGCTAAATAAGGCAGGTATCTGGGTCCGACAGATTACTTCAATTTCAGATTCGCCTTCAGCTATCCGGAATACACTGGCTGATTTATCAGGAAAATCGCAGGTGGTTATTGTTACCGGAGGATTGGGCCCAACAAAAGACGATAAAACAAAGGCATCCATTGCAGAATATTTTGGTTCCAGGCTGGAAATGAACCAGGAGATTCTGGATCACATCATCGAAAGATTATCTGGCTTTGGTGTTGCGGTAAATGAAAACAACCGCAATCAGGCACTGGTACCTCACAACTGTACTCCATTGTTCAACCAGCTTGGGACTGCTCCTGGAATGTATTTTCTGAAAGACGACGTGCATTATTTCTTTCTGCCCGGTGTGCCCTTTGAAATGAAGGGCATTTATAATGATCATATTGCAGGGATACTGCTTTCAACTTTCGATACAGAGAAGATATTGCACCGCACCATTATGACTGTAGGCATTGCAGAATCAAATTTAGCAGATAAACTGGAAGAATGGGAAGACAGCCTGCCCGAACACATAAAGCTGGCGTATTTGCCCCGCCCAGGAGTTGTAAGGTTAAGGCTTTCAGGGTCAGGAAGCACCATGGATGAATTAAAGTCAGAGTTGAATGTATGGATTGAAAAATTGTACCGCCTGATTCCAGAATATATTGCCGGGGATGAAGATGAAATTCTTGAACACACGGTTGGTTTATTGCTAAAGCAGAACGGTAAAACACTGGCAACAGCAGAAAGCTGTACCGGGGGCAGCATTGCCTCAAGAATTACCAGCATTGCCGGGGCATCAACTTACTTTAAAGGCACCATTGTGGCATATGATAATGCTGTAAAGACAAAAATGCTGCATGTGAATCCACAAATCATTGAGGAACATGGAGCTGTAAGTGAAGCGGTTGTCTGCAGCATGGTCCGTGGAGCCATTGATGCTCTGGATGTGGATTATGCCATTGCTACTTCAGGCATTGCCGGTCCTGACGGAGGTACAGCAGATAAACCTGTCGGTACAATATGGATAGCTGTAGGCAATAAGTCCTTAGTTAAAGCCAGAAAATATAATTTTGGGAAAAACAGGGAGCGAAATATTGAACGGACAACAGTTATGGCATTAAATCTTATACGGAAATTTATTTTAGCAGATAAAAACTGATGTTTTTTTGAAAAATCAATAAAACAAATTTCTTAAATTATTGTTATTCAAGGGATAAAACTAAGTAATATACCTGCTCAAAAACCTGCAAATAAATTTGATTATTTCAAAAAAAATACCGTATTTTGCGAACTGTTTGAAAAAAAGCAATATAGATTAAAAATATTACCATGTCAAGAGTTTGTCAGATTACAGGAAAAAGGGTTATTGTAGGAAATAACGTATCTCATTCAAAGAAAAGAACAAAACGTACTTTTCAACCGAATCTTTTTGTGAAAAAATTCTATTTACCAGAAGAAGATCGTTGGATTTCTCTCAAAGTATCTGCAGCTGGTATTCGTAATATTACCAAAAAAGGATTAAAAGCTGCGTTAACTGAAGCTCAGGAAAAAGGGTATATCACTAAATATTAAAAGAAAGTAAAATGGCTAAAAAAGGTAAAGGAAACAGGATACAGGTTATTCTTGAATGTACTGAGCATAAAGAAAGCGGTATGCCCGGTACTTCACGTTATATTACCACCAAAAACAGAAAAAATACACCGGACAGAATGGAATTGAAAAAATACAATCCGGTATTAAAAAAAGTAACTGTTCACAGAGAAATTAAATAAATAAGATATGGCTAAGAAAGTTGTTGCAACACTTCAGAAAAAAGAAGGACGTAAAATTACACGATGCATCAAAATGGTAAAATCCGATAAAACCGATGCATACGAGTTTCAGGACGAAATGGTACTGAATGAAAACATTAAAGACTTTTTTGCAAAGTAATTACTTGTATTTCAAACAAGGATTGAAAAGACACAAAGCTTTCTTGGTTAAAGAAAGCTTTTTTTGTTTTGCAGCAATGCGAAATTTATTGATCAATTAATAATTTGATGTATGGCATTTGGCTTATTTTCAAGAGATAAGAAAGAAACACTTGATAAAGGGCTTGAAAAAACCAAAGAAAGTGTTTTCAAAAAATTATCCCGGGCAGTCGTAGGTAAAACCAAGGTCGATGATGAAGTGCTGGATAACCTCGAAGAGGTTTTAATTACCTCTGATGTAGGCGTTGATACCACGTTAAAAATTATTGAACGTATCGAAAAACGGGTGGCCGCCGATAAATATCTGGGTACAAATGAACTCAATAAAATTTTAAAAGAAGAAATTGCCGGTCTGTTAAAAGAAAATAAGTCCGGTGAAGTTCTCGACTTTTCAGCAGGACTTCCTGCAAAGCCTTATGTGATTATGGTGGTTGGTGTTAATGGGGTCGGAAAAACAACAACCATTGGAAAACTGGCTTATCATTTTAAAAAAGCCGGCAAAAAAGTTGTACTTGGAGCTGCTGATACTTTCCGGGCAGCAGCCGTTGATCAGCTTACTATCTGGTCCGAACGGGTAGGGGTCGATATCATTAAACAAAAAATGGGCTCTGATCCTGCTTCAGTGGCTTATGACACCCTCGCTTCCGCAAAAGCCCATGAGGCTGATGTAGTGATTATTGATACTGCCGGGAGATTGCATAATAAAATTAACCTGATGAATGAGCTGTCAAAAATTAAAAAGGTGATGCAAAAAGTTATCCCCGATGCTCCTCATGAGGTATTGCTCATACTTGATGGTTCTACCGGACAGAATGCTTTTGAACAGGCCAAACAATTTACCAAAGCAACTGAAGTTACAGCCCTTGCAGTTACTAAACTTGATGGAACGGCTAAAGGAGGCGTAGTCATTGGCGTTTCCGACCAGTTTAATGTGCCGGTTAAATACATTGGCGTAGGTGAAAAACTCGAGCATTTACAATTGTTTGATAAAGACGAATTTGTTGATTCCTTATTCAGTCAATGAGAACAAAACTAAAAGATAGGACCGTTAACATCGTTACCCTTGGATGTTCCAAGAATACAGTTGATTCGGAATACCTTGCCCGGCAACTGGATGCAAACAACCTGAGGGTGGTTCACAATCAGGATGGAAATAAAGCACGTACGGTTATCATCAACACCTGTGGCTTTATTAAAGATGCCAAAGAAGAATCCATAGATACCATCCTGGAATACGTACAGGCCAAGGAATCAGGCTTGCTGGATAATGTTTATGTGATGGGTTGCCTTTCTGAACGGTATAAACCTGATTTGGAAAAAGAAATTAAGAATGTTGATAAATACTTTGGTTCAAACGACTTAGCATCTATTATTGAAACTCTTGGTGGAAACCTGAAACAGGATCTGCTGGGTGAACGAATCACAACAACACCAACACATTACAGCTATTTTAAAATTGCCGAAGGTTGTGATCGCACCTGTTCTTTTTGTGCTATACCGATTATGCGGGGCAAACACAAATCAAAACCAATCGAATCATTGATATTTGAAGCTGAAATCCTTGCCAAAAAAGGTACAAAAGAGCTCATTCTGATTGCCCAGGATTTGACCTATTATGGTGTTGATACTTATGGAAAACAAGAGCTTGCCAAATTATTGACAAAACTGGCTGAAGTAAACGGAATTGAATGGATCCGTCTGCATTATGCATACCCGGCTTCCTTTCCCAGGGACGTCATTCAGGTGATGAAATCTCACCCCAACATTTGCAACTACCTGGATATTCCGTTTCAACATGTTGCGGATCCGGTGTTGAAAAAAATGCGGCGTGCAATTTCCGGCACCCAAACAAGGGAATTAATTGATTTTTTCCGGCAGGAAATACCAAACCTTGCTTTGAGAACAACCCTTATGGTTGGCCATCCGGGTGAGGACGAAGGCGCTTTCAATGAATTGAAGGAATTTGTGGAGAAAACAAAATTTCAGCGCCTTGGTGTATTTACCTATTCAGAAGAAGAACAAACCTATGCAGCCCGTAATTTCCCTGATGTCATTTCTGAAGAGGTAAAACAAAAACGTGCTGCAGAGATTATGGAATTACAGCAATCAATTTCCGCACAACTCAACCAATCCCTTATTGGGAAGACCAAAAAAGTCATCATCGACAGGAGGGAAGGAAACCATTTTATTGGACGGACTGAATCAGATTCACCAGAAGTGGACAATGAAGTCATCATTAGCAAATCCGGATTGAATATTGGTGAATTCTATAATCTCACCATAACCGGAGCTGAAGATTATGATCTTTTTGCATAAAAAAAACCCGGGGTTAGCCCCGGGTCATCATGATTAAAATACAATCAATAATTATTTTTTGTTTTCTTCTTCTTCTTCAGGAACCTTTTCTTCCTGAACCTTAATGGTGATTTCGTCTTTCTTTTTGCTGTAATTCACCATGAGGGTATCCCCTTCTTTTACTTCAGCCTTGATGATTACCTCTGCTAACGGGTCTTCAAGATACTTTTGGATAGCCCGTTTCAGCGGACGTGCTCCAAATTGTATATCATAACCTTTATCGATAAGGTATTCACGGGCAGAAGCAGAAAGCTTAACCTTGTAACCAAGGCTCAAAATCCTGTCAAAGAACCCTTTAAGCTCAATATCGATGATCTTATCAATATCTTCACGGCTTAAGGTGTTAAACAGTACCACATCGTCGATGCGGTTCAGGAATTCAGGGGCAAAGGCCTTTTTCAGGGCTTTCTGAATTACGCCTTTGGCATAATCATTCGATTGTTCAAGGCGTGTAGAAGTATTAAACCCGATTCCCTGGCCGAAATCTTTCAATTGACGTGTCCCTATGTTGGATGTCATGATGATAATGGTATTCCGGAAGTCAACCCTACGGCCCAGACTGTCGGTCAACTGTCCTTCGTCCAATACCTGCAATAGCAGATGGAATACATCGGGATGTGCTTTTTCTATCTCATCCAGCAACACAACGGAATAGGGCTTACGGCGAACTTTTTCGGTAAGCTGGCCACCTTCTTCATAACCAATATATCCCGGAGGGGCACCCACGAGACGCGATACACTGAATTTTTCCATGTACTCGCTCATGTCAATCCGGATCAGGTTATCATAGCTGTCAAACAGATAGTTTGCAAGAATTTTTGCAAGCTGTGTTTTTCCAACGCCTGTAGGCCCTAAAAAGATAAAAGTACCAATGGGCTTGTTCGGATCTTTTAATCCTGCACGGTTGCGTTGTATGGACCGCACAACTTTATCCACGGCTTCATCCTGTCCTATAACAGAACCTTTGAGTTCTTTACCCATGCTGAGCAAACGTGTTCCTTCGGCCTGGGCAATCCGTTGCACAGGCACGCCGGTCATCATGGCGACCACCTCGGCAACCTGTTCGGCTGAAACCGTTTCGCGATTTTTAATTAACTCTTTTTCCCACTTGTCTTTTTCATCTTCAAGCAGTTCGAGTAATTCTTTTTCCTTATCACGATAGCTTGCTGCCTTTTCGAAATTTTGATTTTTTACTGCAGCTATTTTATCCAGCTTGGTTTCCTCAATGGTCTGCTCGAGCTGAACAATGCGCTCTGGAACAACAATATTTGAAATATGGACCCTTGAGCCGGCTTCATCCAGTGCGTCGATGGCCTTGTCGGGCAAATGACGATCGGAAATATACCGGTTTGTCAGGCTCACACAAGCTACAATTGCTTCTGGTGTAAATGTTACATTATGATGATCTTCATAACGTGCCTTGATGTTATTTAAAATTTCTATGGTCTCTTCAGAAGATGTAGGTTCAATCATAACCTTCTGAAACCTGCGCTCCAATGCCCCGTCTTTTTCAATGTGCTGGCGATACTCATCCAGTGTAGTGGCACCAATGCATTGAATTTCACCACGGGCCAGTGCCGGTTTAAGCATATTAGCCGCATCAAGTGAGCCTGTAGCACCACCTGCACCCACTATGGTGTGAATCTCATCTATAAACAGGATAATCTCGGATGTTTTCTGCAATTCATTTAGAATGGCTTTCATCCGCTCTTCAAATTGTCCGCGGTATTTGGTACCGGCAACTATGGATGCCAAATCCAGTGTAACTACACGTTTGCCAAACAATACCCTGGAAACCTTGCGTTGAATAATCCGCATGGCCAGGCCTTCAGCTATGGCTGATTTTCCTACACCCGGTTCACCAATAAGGATTGGATTGTTTTTCTTGCGGCGGCTTAAAATCTGGGCCAGTCTTTCAATCTCACGCTCTCGTCCAACAATCGGATCCAGTTTGTTTTCTTCTGCTGCCCGTGTTAAATCAATCCCAAAGTTATCCAGTACGGGGGTATCGGAGCTGGATTTAGGCGGTGCCTGTTCCGGCCCTTTACCTGGCCCGCCACTGTAAGGAGGACGCGTTTCTTCATCCTCATCGCCGGGATAATTGGATTGGGCTTTTGGCCTTCCTTCAAGGATTTGTTCCTTCACCAAATCATAGTCGATAGACCGGTCATTCAACACATGAGTTACAATGCTGTTTTCATCCTTTAGGATGGCCAACAGCAGATGACCGGTATCAATGGTGGCATTTTTCAGGGCTTTAGCCTCAAGATACACTATTTTAAGGACTTTTTCAGCCGATTTTAACAAAGGAATATTGTCAGCGTCATTAAGTGTTATCCTTGTTTTTGGTCGTATTCTCTCTTCAATTGTTTTCCTAAGTGAATATAAGTCAACCCCCATATTGAGCAATATATCAATGGCAATGCCTTCACCGTCGCGCAAAATACCTAAAAACAAATGTTCGGTACCTATATGCGGGTTGCCCAGGCGGATTGCTTCTTCTTTACTATAGGAAAGCACGTCTTTTATTCTCTGTGAAAATTTAGAATCCATAATCTCAACCTCTCCTATGTTACAATTTATTCTGTTTCAAAATTACAATAATAATATTACAAATATACGAAGAAAATGTTTCCCAATTATAAACATATTTCTGTTAATAATTAACGCATTTAATGGTATAGTGTTACAGAAATTATGCCTAATTTAGTGGTTTCTAAAAGATTTTAATAAAGCCTTAAAAGAGAGCAAGTTATAATATGACGGACGGAGAAAAAATAATTAAGATTAATATTGAAGAGGAAATGAAGAGTGCCTACATAGATTATTCTATGTCGGTAATTGTTTCCAGGGCATTGCCAGACGTGCGTGACGGACTAAAACCGGTACATCGCAGAGTATTGTTTGGCATGTCAGATTTAGGGTTAGCGGCAAACCGGCCCTATAAAAAATCAGCCAGAATAGTGGGAGAGGTGTTGGGAAAATATCACCCGCATGGCGATTCGTCAGTTTATGATGCTATGGTACGTATGGCCCAGCCCTGGTCCATGCGCTACAGGCTGGTAGACGGACAGGGCAATTTTGGATCCATTGACGGTGACAGTCCGGCAGCCATGCGTTATACTGAGGCACGGCTTCAAAAGATTGCCGAGGAAACCCTCTCAGATATTGATAAAAACACGGTTGATTTTCAACTGAACTTTGATGATACCATTGAAGAGCCCTCGGTATTGCCTACACGGATACCCATGCTCCTGGTTAACGGTACATCGGGTATTGCAGTGGGAATGGCCACCAACATGGCCCCTCATAACCTTGGTGAAGTGGTGGATGCCATTGTGGCATACATAAAGGATAATGATATAACCACTGAGGAGTTAATGCAACACGTTAAAGCGCCTGACTTTCCAACAGGAGGAATTATATACGGATATCAGGGCATTAAAGATGCCTATGAAACCGGACGGGGGCGTGTTGTATTGCGGGCAAAAAGCGAGATAGAGATAACCCCGACCGGCCGTGAAAAAATCATTGTCACAGAAATTCCATATCAGGTCAACAAGGCTGAAATGATTAAGAAAACGGCTGACCTGATTAATGAGAAAAAACTGGAAGGGATTTCTTATATCAATGATGAATCTGATCGCCAGGGCATGCGGATCGTTATCATCCTAAAAAAAGATGCATCTGCAAATGTTGTTCTTAATAAGCTATACAAATATACTCAATTACAGTCTACCTTTAGCATAAATAACATTGCGCTGGTAAAGGGCAGGCCCAAGACACTGACATTAAAAGATCTCATCAGGCATTTTGTCGATCACAGGCACGAGATTGTTATCCGTCGCACAGAATATGAGCTTGATCAGGCTCAAAAACGTGCGCATATTCTTGAAGGCTTATTAATTGCCCTGGATAACCTCGATGAAGTCATTGCTTTAATCAGGGGCTCGCAAACACCTGATATTGCCAGGGAAGGCTTGATTGAAAAATTCAGTCTCACTGAACTACAGGCAAGGGCTATTCTTGATATGCGTTTACAACGGTTAACCGGACTTGAACGAGATAAAATCAAAGAAGAATATAACGAGCTCATGAAAATGATAGAGTATTATAATAAGGTCCTTGGAGATGAGTCTTTGAGGATGCAAATCATTACAGAGGAGCTCGAAGAAATAAAAGAAAAATATAAGGATCCCCGCCGGACGGAAGTTGTGCCTGATGAAGGTGAATTTAATCCGGAAGATTTTTATTCCGATGATGATATGGTGATAACCATTTCGCATCTCGGATATATTAAGCGTACTCCGCTGACGGAATTCCGAACCCAGGCTAGGGGAGGTGTAGGATCTCGTGGTTCAACTACCCGCGACGAAGATTTTCTGGAACACATATTCAGTGCTACCATGCATAATACCTTATTGTTATTTACAAAAAATGGTAAGTGTTTCTGGCTTAAGGTTTATGATATACCTGAAGGAACTAAAGCTTCAAAAGGGAGGGCCATTCAGAACCTGTTAAACATTGAAGCAGAAGATACCGTCAGGGCCTACCTGAAAGTGAAAACCCTGAAGGAGGAAGATTATATTAACCAACACAATATTATCCTTGCTACTCAAAAGGGCATCATCAAAAAAACATCCCTGGCAGCTTATTCCAATCCCCGGCAAAATGGTATCAATGCAATCAATATCAGAGAAGGGGACAACCTGTTGGAAGCCAGGATGACCAATGGCGAAAAGGATATTGTGCTTGCCCTCAAAAGCGGTAAAGCCATTCGTTTCCCTGAAAGTAAGGTCAGGACAATGGGCCGGACAGCCACAGGGGTGAAGGGGGTTACACTGGCCCATAATAAGGATGAAGTAATCGGTATGATCGTGCTTGGAAATGGCACGGACAACATCCTGGTAGTATCAGAAAAAGGGTTCGGAAAACGTTCAGCAACAGAAGATTATCGCATTACCAATCGGGGTGGAAAAGGAATTAAAACCATGAACATCACCGATAAAACCGGTGAACTGGTTGCCATAAAAAGGGTTGATGATAATGATGATTTAATGATCATCACCAGGGCTGGTATCATTATCCGCCTGTCTGTAGCATCATTGAGGGTAATGGGTAGGGCCACCCAGGGTGTCCGGTTAATCAACCTGAGAAAAGATGATAAAATTGCCGGTGTTGCACGGGTTAATTCTCAGGAACTGCCTGATGATGATGTAATTGATCCTGAAGGTGGTGATGCCATTTTACCTGGGCCAGATAATGAATAAATGTGGTAATGTATTAAATTTCCGCAGGTTGTATTCGTAATGTGAAACATTTTTTTTTATTTTTGGCAAAATATTTGATAATTCAAACGTTAATAGAAATAACAGTTAAAAAAAATTTTAACAACATGAATATGAAACGAATATCTTTATTATTATCTTTTGTTATCTGTATTGGTAGCTTATCTGTTTTTGCACAGGCTCCCGCAGGTGCACCTATGCTAAATTATAATGCGCTTGAAAAACAATTGGAGAAAAGCAACAAAAACATTGAGCATGACAAGAAAAAGCTGAAGGAAAAAACCTGGTTTAAAAGGGGAGAACTTTTCCAGGATATTGCCGATGTAAATACCCAATTGCTGCGCATTGATATGCCGCCGTCAGAAGTTGAATTATATTATGGTAAACCAATTGAGGTAAAAACCCAAACGAATCCTGAAACCGGCGCAAGCGAGGAAGTTCATGTATACGAACGTGTTAGGTTAACATACGAAAATGGGGTGTTGAAGTCATGGGAAGAAACTGAGGTGATTCACGAAACACCTTTTAAAGAAGCCCTGGCAGCTTATGAAAAAGCGCTGGAATTGGATGAGAAGGGAAAAGTTGAGGACGACCTCAAGGAAAACCTTACCAGAATGAAAAGGCAACTTGAAACCCGTGGTATCGTCGCCTTTAGCCAGCAGGATTTTGATGAAGCATTTAAGTATTTCAAACTCTATACTCAGGCTGGAGAATTTCCTGTATTTGAAGGACAGGTTGATACAGTGATTTACTACAATGCAGCATTGGCAGCAACTAAAGCCGAGCGGTATGACGAAGCCATTAAATTCTTTAAAAAAGCCAAAGAACATAATTATGGCGGAGAAACACTTTATTATTATATGAAAGAAGTCTATGTAGCCCAGAATGATTCAGCAAAAGCGCTTGAAGTGTTGCAGGAAGGTTTTGAGAAAAACCCTGAGGGAAATGTAATTGTGAATGAACTCATTAACTTTTATTTGACCAGTGGTAATGCCGATGGGGCACTTGAATATCTGGATATTGCAAAGAAGGCTGATCCAAACAATAAGACCTATCATTTTGCCGAAGGATCGCTTTATAATGATATGGGTGAGTTGGATAAGGCAATAGAATCTTATAAGCGTGCCATTGAAATTGATCCGGAGTATTTTGATCCATATTTTAACCTTGGAGTATTATACTATAATCAGGCTGTAGAATTTTTTAACAAAGCCAATGAAAGTGTTGATGATGAAGAATACAAACAATTCAGGGAGCAAGCGGACAAAAAATTGAAACAAGCGCTTGAGCCAATGGAAAAATCCCATGAGATTAACCCGGATGATTTACAAACACTTGAAACGCTTAAAACTATATATTACCGGCTTCAGATGGAAGATAAGCACGAGGAAGTGTCTGAAATCTTAAAAACCATGGAAGGTAGCACTGAAGCCGAAGAATAATAAAATAAAAAAGAAATACCAAAAAGGGGAGCAGGAATTGTTCCCCTTTATTAATGTTTTATCTATTTAACATAATATTAATTATAGGACAATATTATACATTGTACTCTGGCAATCAGAAATACCAATCTCTAAAAAAATCGAAATATGTAATACGAAGCATTCATACAAATAAATCTACCACATTAGGAAAAAAAATATCCTACAGCATTCTACTTTGTAATAAACTCTATCCATTTATTTTGTAGAACACAAAACAAAAATTTTCTTAAGCAGGGATATACCGTTGCTTTTTTATAATTTTACATTATCCTGAACCACCCTTCATTGATCCTCCAGGAATGTTATTATAAATTTTACCAGATTTATTATGGAATTTAAGACAAATATCCCAAAATTGAAAAAGAAAGATCGTAAAGATATGATCCAGTATATCAACCTTCAACTGGCAGCACTGGGTCAGCCTTTATATTACGATCCCGATGATTCTACAAAATTGTCAAATGCCAGATTTCTTTCCCTCACAGAAGGATTAATTAACAGTTTCAGGGAAAAATCAAGGCTTTTGTCCGACCATCAGTCGCCTGTTGATACACGGATACAGCACTTTTTGAATGATTATTTGAGTGATGTTAAGGTTGATGTTTCCTATAAAATACCAAATGATACCTTTGTATTGAATCAAAAAGGGCTGGCCAGAGAAATCAGTCTTCCACCAAATGGTGATAAATTTAAGACCGGTTTAATATCGTCATACAGGTTGAAACAGGGCATCTTAAATAATCCATTAAACGACAAGCGTACAACTAAAGGAACATTTCATATTGTTGAAGGCGGCCTGCCTGTTCCCCTTGATAAAAAAGAAGTACCCAAGGTAGCTTTTGCAAACATGCTCCATGCAGCATTTAATCAGCCTGAAGATATTAAGACATTGCCATTTACAGCCAATCAAAAAGACCAGGCAAAAGTCATGGTTTCCTTATTAATGCGTCCGGTAGTAGTCCCTGAAGTAAAAGGGGTTATGCCCGAAAAATCTATGGAGGTTAGGTTTTTTGCACCTGGCAGTCTGGTAAGTAATCTTGATTTTGTAGAAAACATTTTTGGCAATGCTGGTGATCATAACCTGGCCGAAAATGATGCTGCCCTTGATGTGGAACACTGGACAGGTCATACCGGATGCATTGTTTTAGCTCCTAATCTTACCAGCCTCAAGAAAAAAGACATTGGCCTGCCCCATTACGACCAGGCTACGGAACGTCAACGTAAAGACGGGATGTGTTGGGAAAATGAAGATGAGTTATACAATGACGGTGGTGCTTTTAAAATTACCTGCCGTGACGAACGTGGTGTTGTTGTTACGCTTATAGCCAACAATTATTATGGGTATTCCAAAAAAGAAATAAAAACCCAAATAGGTTATGCCGCAAATCTTTATGGCCTGGTTGAAGAGGAACATGCCGGTGGTGCAATTGCATTTCCTCGTGGTAATATGAGTGAACGATTATTCGGAACGGTATTTACAGCCAAATTCAAAACATCTTATTCATTCGAAGATGTAAAACGTTTACTTGCTGATAAAATAAGGGTATATCCGGAAAACTATGCCATCGATATCAAATATCCCAATGTGATATATATTCCGGAATATGCCAACTTTGATATTAACCTGGGTAAAGTATACTGGGCCCATAACGATACTGAAGTAAGCCTGAAGCTTTCCACAGAAAAAACGTATGTCCATCCCACAGGGCATAAATTTCAGCTTTCCAGACATCCTGAGAAAACCTTATGGCGCATTGTGGATACAGCCCCAGAAGGGATTTTTTGTCATAAGCCGAGCACAGTATCGGGTGGAGGAAAATCAGAGATTTCAAAATCAATGCAAAATGCCATAAAATATGGTTCTTTTTTCATTCCTGACCTTGAAGACGCATACCGAAGGGCTGATGAAATCATTAACAAGGATTATTCTGACCGGTGGAAAAATATTCGCCCGGATGCTGATCCTTCCAGGCCATTCCTAAGTCCTGAGCGTACTCTTGGCTCAGCTGTTAAGTTGCTTACTCCGAGTGATCAATATAACGATGAATACAACCAGTGGCTTAGGGATATACCCAGTCATATCCGTGGTTTTGTATTATTTATTAAGCGCCTGTTCAGAAGCGAAGTGCATACCAACTGGAAAGATGAGTTCACCGTGGAAATTGTAAATGGAAGAAACGGAAATGCCTTGCGTTATAACCATGATTCTGTTATTGCCGGTTATGTGCGTATAGGGTTTAATCAGGAAGGAAGGTGGTTCCTTCATAAACTGCGTTCGGATTTCATTCCAAGTTATAAAATTCAGATGGAAGATGACATTACAGCCTCTGTCACTATTCCCAGTTCACAATTAAAAAACCTGAATCCGGAATTTGATAATCCAAGTGTGAAATTGACCACAAACTGTGAAAGTTATTTCTTTCAGCGGCCAGACGAGGCTGTAATACGTGGATATGACAAGGATGCCGAACGAGATATCGTGCTGAATAATACATTTTTAACCAATTATGAACCTTTATCCCGAAAAAATGCTGTTGACCTGTATGAAGATGAAATTAACTTTGATAAGTATACACAGCCGGTTAAGGATTTGATTAAAAGCATCGTTGAAAATGAAAAAGATGCATATTTTGTGGTGCCATCGCATACCCGAGTTGTTGGTGGGAAACCAACAAACAATCCCCGGTACCTGCAAAAGAACAACTTCAAAGAAGAATCACAGGCTACGTACCTGGCTGAAATCGGAATACGGCTGCACCGGAAAATTGAAGCAAATGACCCGGTATACTATCCGGTAAATGCGGTATTGCCCGGCCGGAGAAATAATCCTTCCGACAAAAAAGCTGGCATTAGACCTTTAAGTGTCTATAATCCTATCCATTATCAGGAACTTCCTGAATTGTTTATGGATTTTGTTTGCAGCCTTACCGGAAAATCACCATCAACTACAGGGGCAGGTTCTGAAGGTGCATTAACCAAAGGCCCGTTTAACATGCTGGTACCCACTACGGATTTAAACAATGCCCTCCTCTCCTATATCCTCACAGGCTATCAGGGATTTACATCGGCAGCAGGATATGTAGGCCCTGAAAACCGGTTTGATCATGATATCAGTATTCTGATTCCTGAGATTTGGGCACGTCTGGAACCTGAAGACCGGGATCCTAAGAAGTTGGTTGAGAATAATTCACTTGAAAAACTTGAGGATTTTGAGTACAACGGGCAAAAAATCCTGGCTTCCCGACTGGGTTATCGCATCACAGAAAATTTTGCTTTCAGATGCATGAACCGGTTGTTTGATGAGCCGCTTGAAGTATTCAATGAACGTATGCTTAAGCCCGAATTGCAAAGCATGGAAGATTTTGTTGATGGCATCAACAACATTGTTGAAGCACAGCAAAGAGTGGCCTTAAGTTATTTTGAAGATGGCAGTGTTGATGCTGCCATACCACCACTCCGGATTCTATTGCATATAATGGCGTATGGTCATTATGAAGGCCAAGAACTGAATGATACAGAACTGCGTAAGAATTTTGAGCGCGATTACGTTATTAATTCCGAATGGTATAAGCAGCGATTAAAGTTAAAACAGGAAAAGGATATTGCTTTTCACACCCGTCAGATTGAATACCTTAAAGAATTTCTTGGTAAAGAAGAAAATTCTGACATCACCCGTAAGATGAATATTAGGGCCAGGCTCAATCAGGCGGTAAAATATCTTGAACATGTCAGTTCCCGGTTATATCTCGAAGAACTGGTGGGTACCATTGGTGCCGATCCCCTGTTTAAGAAATAAGTAGAAATAATTTTCAAAAAAGAATATTTCCAGTATCTTTATGATAGTTACAGGAATATTCTTTTTTTATTTT
>CAZZBU010000008.1:0-55578 GCA_964652315.1 uncultured Bacteroidales bacterium | reverse complement strand
TACCCTATGTTGGTAATAATGCTTACAAGGGGGGTGATGATGTTGGTGGAATCCAGCCGGCCACCCATGCCTACCTCAATAACAGCCACATCCACCTCAGCATCCCTGAAATACTCAAAAGCCATGGCTACGGTTAGCTCAAAAAAAGATGGTTGAATATCGTCGATAAAGGATTTGTTTGCCTCTACAAACCGGACAACTGATGCTTCGTCAATGCATTGTCCGTTTACCCGGATTCGCTCCCTGAAATCAAGGTAATGCGGACTGGTGTACAATCCGGTTTTATAGCCCTGTTCCTGTAGAATGGATGCCAGCATGTGCGAAACAGATCCTTTGCCATTGGTTCCGGCCACATGAATGCATTTATAATGTTTGTGAGGTGAGGTGAGGTGCCTGTCGAATGCCAGGGTATTATCCAGGTTGGCTTTATAGGCCGCCTTTCCATCACGTTGGAAAATGGGAAGTTGAGAATACAGATAATCAAGGGTTTCCTGATAATTCATAACTAATCCTGTATCCTGTATGGTTCCAGATCTTCGGGAATATTATGTTCCCGGATAATGGTAACACCATCGGGCACATTTTGTATTTCTATTTCAACGCGCCGGTTAAATTTTCTTCCGCGAATAAAATCGCTGCCGTCATCCCTGGTGTTTGATATCAATGGATTGGATTCACCTTCAGCTTTTATGGTGATGTTTCCGGCGTTAAAGCCTGCTTCAATAAAGAAATCCCGGATATTCTCTGCCCTCAGCTTTGAAAGGTATGTGTTATATACCTCGGGCCCCATGGCATCAGTATGGCCATGCACCATCACTTTTATGCTGTCGTATTCATTTAGCTGGCCTACCAGGTTTTTCACATAAGATTTATCATCCTGTGTAAGTTTATGGCTGTCAAAACTGTAATACAACGTTCGTAAAATAATGGTATCCTGTTCATCAACAATCGTTTCTTCAACAATTTTAATCAGTTGCATGGTAACCGGCAATTCCCATTCATCTTGTTCTTCTTTAAAAACCACATGAACCGTATCATTCCTGTAGCCTTCTGCCCGGGCAATGAGTTTGTAATCTCCTGCATAAGTGCGAAAGTAAAAACGGTTTTCAGTGGCCTTTTCTTCTTTAAGCTTTGCCCTGTCTCCTTCAAATAAAGCAACAACCGGCGTCACTCCTTGTAGGGGTTGGATATCAAATTTTATTTCTCCGGGAATCTCAAACTTGCGTAGCCTGGGTTCGGTGAGGTTGCTAAAACGATAGATATCACGGTTACCAAAACCATCTTCAGATACTTGAGAGTAATACCCGGTCTGCCCATTGTTGTATGGATACCAAAAGGTATTGTCTGAGGTTGTATTGACAGGATATCCCAGATTCTTAGGTTTACCAAAGGTATCAGTTGCCATTTTACTTTTAAAAATATCATACCCTCCCATATTAAAGTGACTTTCTGATGAAAAGTACAATACCCCATCTTCAGTTATAAAAGGTGTGGTTTCATTTCTAAATGTATTAATCACAGGACCAACATTCTTTGCTGGCCCCCATTGACCGTTTTCATCCAGCCGTGAATAATAGATATCCAGTCCACCGTAACCGCCCGGCCTGTTTGAAGTGAAATAGGCTGTTTTTCCGTCAGGTGAAACTGAGAAATGGGTTTCATTATAAGGGGTATTTATATGATCATTCAACCTGGTTATTTTTGACCATTTCCCATCTTCAAGCATGCTTTGGTAGATATCGCCGTTGGTATAGATATCATAGTATTGAAAAAACAATACACTGCCGTCTTTTGTGCCACCGGTCACATAAAAATCACCATCTGATTTTAGCTTCATGGTTATATTGTCAGCGCCTAACCACCCATCTGCACTTTTCCCTGCCTGCATGATGGCATCATAAAACTTCAGTGCCTCCATATAGTACAAGGTATTGGCACTATCTGTGACAACCGGATTATAATTCCTGTTGGCATTGTTAATTTCCGGTCCGAGGTTGTCCGCCTTGAACTTGATGGGTGATTCTATAAAAAGCCGGGCATTTTCGCATATTTCTATTTCCCGGTAAATCTGATCCAATACTTCAGTATCATCTCCATTCAACGAATCAATCAAAACAGTAAAACTTTCCACGGCTTTGTCCAATTGATTGTCAACACGATATGCCCTGCCCAGCAAGAACCAGGAACGCAAGGGTGTGTTTTTTTCCGTTGGCAGGGCAGGATCGTATTGCGATGAGGATTCTTTCACTGCATCTACAAGATATGGTATGGCTTTTTGCTCGCTGCCTTCAATATTCAAATAACATTCCCCGATTTTATACTTAATATTTGCCGTAGGCATGATCGTATACAGCTCCTGAAAAGCAGGCAGGGCTTCAATATGTTCTTCAGATAATATGTATTGATTTCCTTCGAAATAGAGATCGCGGATGGTTTCCTCATCCTGGCTGTACAAAAGATGTACAAACATGGTAAGGATAAGGCTTACAATCGGTCTGATATACATTCAATATATAGGTTAATCGTTATTTTTGCGTTTCTTTCTAAAAAACAAGATAATGAATAGCAGAATAACAAATCCGCCCACCAAAGTAAAAATAATGATTTTTCTGTCATCCAAGCCATGAATTGATGGTGCCTGTCTTGGCGCCTCTGGGCCTACATCCTGTTGTTTTATAAATTTATCAACCCGCTCAAACAAATCCAATAGCTCTCCAAGGTGTATCTCATCTCTTTTGGCTGCATAAAAATATGATGCTACCAATCTATCAACGTCAGGATCTTGCATCTCTGCCAGACTAAAATTTTCCATATACTCCCTCAGCGTATCCTTTGCACTTTTAATAAGATTATTCTGATATTCCTGCAAGAAATACCGGTTAAACAATTCATTTAATAAGGCGATTTTCTCATCCTCCTCCTTGTTTTCCAATAAATTTTCGAACAAGGGATATAGCACATCCCTGGTTTTATATTCAGCAGCATATTTGTGCTCCAGTTCAGTTTTCATATCTACTGTAAGATAATCCGAAGCCCACTTGACCACCTGCTCAATGGTTGTCTGAGAATCCATGACCAGTTCTATTAACAAAGGTACCAGATAACTATCAGTTGAAACACGGTTATCAATGGTCAGCCGGTCAAGTACTTTACCGGCAGAAGGCAACCCTTCACCCAGGTTTTCCGGTATTTCAGGGTAATTAACCAGGTTTATCCGGCTAAGGACATACTCTCCCGCCAGACTGTTGAGGTAATTGATGAAAAGGCTGTCAACATCATCCACGGTAAATAAATTAGTCCCGGCTTCCAATAGCAGACGGTGATATAATTCTTCTGAAGAAAATATCTGAGACATAATCAATGAGTCGCTTTGCAACTCAATAAGATGGCCATGTATAGCGCCTTCTGAAAGGTTAATCAGCCTGTTCAGTATAGCATTCATATCATCTGAAGACAATGTTGTATCCATCTCCATCTTTTCAGACTGGCTGGATAATGCTGTAGGAGTTTGTGGTAAATAATAAACTTCTATGGTCTCTTCTGCTACCTGGCCACCAGGGTAGGTGAGTTTAAAGTGAATCTCACTCATGCCTTCCTGAGGCCGCATTGTGTAGGTAAACCGCGATTTTTCCAGAAAGTATTCGTCCTGACTGATTATCGAATCGCCTATTAAAATTGTAGCCTGCAATACAGAGGATTTCGGCACCCTGAACTTAAGCTCAATGGGTTTATCCTTAGTCCAGTCAATGCGATCCGGGACTTCCAGCTTGGCGGCTTCACGAGTTTCCTTTCTTGGAGGTGCTTCGGTAACCTCTTTTTGAAATAATCCTTTGTGCACTTTTTCCAAATCGGCGGTAATCGAAATCGTGGGCTCCTGAAGGTTTACCGGAATATCCATTTCTTTTGTGAATGTTTCAATGCTTTCGCCTGAAATGATAATCTTATTCGGACCTGATTGGGTCTCGATGGTAAATTGATTATCGGATATAGTTTTTTCGGAAATTATTTCATTGGTTTCAGGGTTAATTACACGAACGGACAATTCACCGGTTCCCTCTTTCAATTCATCTTCCAGGTTTAATGTCCCGCTAAGCATGATGGGCCGTGGATTGTGCCGGTTGAAAATCTCTACACGATAGAGGTCTTTTAATCCGTAAGTATGCTCAGGATAAAACCGGGCCATGTAGCCAAAATACGGATTGGTGCCCGGGCAAAAGAACAATTCATCATCAGTGGTATTTACCGGGTATCCGATGTTCTGCGGTTTTTCCCAGTTACCATTGCCGTCCTGCAGGGCATAAAACACATCATATCCTCCCATGGTATTGTGGCCCAGGGAAGTAAAGTATAAACGCTTACCATCCTGACTAATGAAGGGACTGTCATCATTGTGGCGTGAATTTATCCTGCCCCCTAAATTTTCAGGGATTCCCCATTCTGTTTTACCAAGCCTTTTGGCCTTGTAAATATCCAGTTCACCATATCCTCCCGGCCGGTTGGAGGTAAAATAAAGTGTCTGCCCATCCCGACTAAGGGATGCGTGCGATTCCCAGTATTTGGTGTTGATATTATCATTCAATGGAAGAGGTTCGCTCCAGGTGCTGTCTTCAAGAAATGAAACATACAGGTTTCCATCGTACTGATCGCTCCGGTATAGGTAAAGTTCCGTGCCGTCGTAATTTAATGCAGTTGGATAAATCAGGTCATCCACCCTAAGCATTGGAATGAGGTTGATCGGTGCAGTCCATTGGCCGTCAACCTTTCTGGAATAATAAACGGCATCATAAAATTGCAGCTCGCTGGAATAAACTAGAGAATTGCCATCGCCTGAGACTACCGGGTAGTTTTGAGCAAATCGATCATTGATGTTTTCTCCAAGGGGTTCTTCGATGATAAAAACAGGATCATTTATCTGCTTTTCAGCACGTTGTACAGATGCTATCCTCTCTTTAACAAGCAACAGATCATACTCCTCAGGATCCGCTGCTTTTAAAAACTGCTGGTAAGCTTCTTCAGCCAAAACAAACTGGTTGGTTACCAGGTAGGCATCTCCAAGATAAAAAATGGCATCAACAGGGGCTTTTGTTTCCCTGAATGAACTTTTTTTATAGTCAAAACTAATGTCGGCAACAGCCTTCTTCAGATAAGAAACAGAGCGTGCTTTGCGATATGGATCATGAAGGTAACACCGGCCCAGCTTATAGGTAATGTTTGAATTTTCAGGCATGGCTTTGTGCAATTGCAGATAATACCCTACTGCTTCTTCATATTCTTCAAACAAAAAATAGCTTTCTGCCTCTAAAAAAATTGTCCGTAATCCTTCCTTCTTTATTTCGGTTCTGTCTTGCGGAAATACGGGCAGAGATAAAAACACACAAAAGGAACTTAGTAAGAAAAATCTAAATCGAATCATCATTAAGGTTCGCTATGTAATTTCAGTAGTAATTGTTGACATAATATTTAGCTGTGTTCACAAATTTAAAAATAAATTTGTACAGACTGTTGTTGAGGGAGAAGCATTTCGTTCAAGGTATGCATTTTTTTTATAAACAAAGCATATCAGGTGGTTAAACTAAAAAAAGCCCCGCAAATGCTTACGGAGCTTTTTATATGGGTATTTTGCAATAATTTATCTTAATTCTTCAGGTAATGGTTCATTGATATCCGGATCGACCAGGATACGGCCGCAATATTCGCATACAATAATCTTCCTGCGTGAACGGATATCGAGTTGACGCTGAGGAGGTATCTGGTTGAAACAACCGCCACAGGCATCACGTTCAACAGAGACCACAGACAGGCCATTGCGTGCATTTTTGCGAATGCGCTTATAGGCGGTCAGTAAACGCTCATCAACCTGGGCTTCTATATCCTTGATTTTTTTCGCTAGCACTTCCTCTTCCTTTTGGGTTTCGGAAATGATTTCGTCAAGTTCGGATTTCTTATTCTTCAGATCCTCATGTCTTTCATCGAGTTTTTTTTGCGACTCAGCAATCAGTTCTTCTTTTTCTTTTGCCTTGGCTGTAAATTCACGGATACGCTTCTCACAAAGTTCTATCTCCAGGGTCTGAAATTCAATTTCTTTTGAAAGAGAATCATATTCCCTGTTGTTTCGTACATTGTTTTGTTGCTCTTCGTATTTTTTTATCAGCGCTTTGGCTTCGGTTATCTCATTTTTTTTGTTGCTTATGCTCTGATTGTATTCATTTACTTCGCCTTTAAGTTTATCAAGACGGGTTTCCAATCCGGCAATTTCATCCTCTAAATCCTGAACCTCAAGCGGCAACTCCCCTCTAAGCGTTTTTATTTTATCAATCTCTGAATGAACTTGTTGTAAATTGTACAAAAGCCTCAATTTATCCTCCACAGATAACTCTACAGTTTCTCCTGACTTTGTATTTTGAACCGCCATGTTACAAATATTTTATTGGATTTGTATTTATTTCTGATAAATGGATTGCAAAAGTAGTGAAATTTTTGATAAGTAAATCATAAAAAATATCTTTCGTAAACTGTTCACTTTCATAATGTCCGACATCAGCAATGATTATCCGGTTTTCGGCTTCAAAGAACTGATGGTATTTAAAATCGCCCGACACAAAAACATCGGCTCCGGCTGCCATAGCCCCGGATAGTAAAAAGCTGCCACTACCACCGCAAACTGCTACTTTTTGAACCTTATGACGTACCAGTGCCGTGTGCCTGATAATGCCGGCCCTGACTCTTTTTTTCAAAAGGTTCAAAAAATCCCTGGCATTCATACGCTCGGGCAATTCCCCGATAGCTCCCATTCCTACCTGCGCCCATTCATTATTCAAAGGATAGATATCGTAGGCAACTTCTTCGTAAGGATGGGCCTGGAATAATGCTTTCAATACTGTACCTTTAAGATAAGCAGGAAAAATTGTTTCAATGCGTGTTTCGGGTTCGGTGTGCAGCTTTCCTTTTTCTCCAACAAAAGGATTTGCTGATTCGGGGGCCCTAAAGGTACCTTTTCCCTCAAGATTATAACTGCAGCTGTCATAATCGCCAATAGTACCTGCTCCTGCCCTGAACATAGCTTCGCGCACCTTTCCGGAATATTCCCCGGGAACAAAGGTTACCAGTTTATTCAACAACCCGGTTTTTGGTTGCAGTACATGTATGTTGGTCAACCCGAGTTTTTCAGCCAGTTTAAAACTCACTCCTCCCTTTACGCTGTCTATATTGGTATGTGCAACATACAAATTAATATCGTGCTTGATACAACGCTTCAACACACGGCCTGCAAGGGTATGATCAGTAATTCGTTTAATCCCGCCAAAGATTACCGGGTGATGGGCAATTATGAGATTGGCTTTGCGGCTGAGGGCTTCATCAACAACGGCATCGGTTACATCAATGCACACCAGCACACCATATACCTCATCATCTTGATTCCCAACCTGTAAACCGGAATTATCGTAAGCCTCCTGGAAAACCATGGGAGCAAATTGTTCTAGCACCGACATTACCTCTTTAACCTTTGTCATATCAGAGTCAGTATGTTATAAGTATAACAAATAAAAAATGATGGTTTCATATCAGAGATGCTCTTTCAAATCAAGCAATAGTTCTCTTACCAGCTGTAACGAACGAATAACTTCAAAATTGTTCACCGTATCGGTGCGGTTATCTTTAAGTTTTTGCTTAGCCCCTTTGAGGGTCATGCCCCGTTCTTTGACCAAATGAAAAATAAGATGAATATTTTTTATGTCCTGCTTTGTGAAAAACCTGTTTCCTTTTTTGTTTTTCCTGGGTTTGATGATATCAAATTCTTTTTCCCAAAACCTGATAAGGGATGTGTTTACATCAAACATATCAGCAACTTCTCCAATGGAGTAGTATAGCTTTTCAACTTTTGTTTCTTTGTAGGGCATGAGCTGAAATTTTATTCTAAAATAAATAATTTAGCTGTTTGAAACAAATACTTCATTTTCAAAACAACTACAAAGATAATTCATCTAACCTGCCCTATTCATAAATTATACAACTATTTTGGATCAGAGCAGGTTAGCCCCATTAGATACACTTAGTTTTCGAAGGCAGGTTGGTGTATCTTTATCGGACACAGAGGCTTACTAATTGTTTTTAAATTAATAAGGCTAATGCTTCAAACACAAAAAATAAACTAATTGTTCTTTTTATTGTGGAAGAATGATGCCGTCATCATCCAGAATTAAAGGATTATCAGGAAAATCGGTCTGAATGAGATTTTGAAGCTTATAAATCACCCGTTTGGCTTCATCATAACGGGCACCGCCTTCTCCGGGCTGGTGGATTGGTATTATTTTTCCTCCCAAAAACCGGCCGTTTTCGCTCAATTTTAAGTGAAGAATGGGTGCAATACCATTTGGACCGGAGATATTAAAACGTGCGTATGTTGAAAAATTACCCAGGCTGTACGCAATAAACCTGCCTTTGTAGACTTCCATAGCCCGTGTTACATGGGGCCCGTGACCCAAAACTACATCAGCCCCTGCATCAATTACCATATGAGCAAAAAGATAAACATTTCCCCTGTTGCTTCCGAGAAACATTTCTGTTTGGCGTGTCACATGCTGGTGTTTACTTCCTTCAGCACCTCCGTGAAAGGACACTATTACGATGTCGCAGGTATCGGCCAGCAGCCTGACAATGCGTTTTGCCTCTGTGAGGTCTCTTAAATCCATCACCCCTATGTTTGGTGAAAAAGCACAAAAACCAATCGTACGTCCGGACGCCCTGAATATTTTATAAGGAGAATCCGGAAAACCGGCATAAAAAATACCTGCTTCATCGAGCACAGAGGTGGAATGCATCCTTCCTTCGTAACCAAAATCATTGACATGGTTGTTTGCGACACTCACTACATCAAACCCGGATTCAATTAAATCCCAGACATAATGATCGGGCATCCTGAATACATAACATGTTTTGGGATCATTGCAGTTTTTGGGCCTCCCTTTCTCGCCTGCAAATACACCTTCGAGGTTTCCAAAAGTTAAATCGGCATCCATCAGGTATGGCCTTACCGGTTCGAGCATAAAGCTGGCATCATCACCAGGAGGAAGATAGCTTTCATCCGGGAAATTTGTGCCAAGCATAATATCACCCACTCCAACCAGGGTAAATGTATCTGGTTTATGCAGGGGTAAGGGCTTATTCAATAATGAAGCCCTATGCAATTTAACATCCAGTGGTACGTTCAGTTTTACAGGCCTGTAAGGTTGCTGGGCATACAGTGCGCATGAAAAACTAAAAATAAGTGGCAATAAGAGATGCTTACGCCAGGATAATATGTACATAAAATTTATTCCTTACTACTAATTGATATCAAAACCCGGATCGCTGTTTTCAAGAAATGCAATCATTTTATCGTATTCTTCAGCAGTTAAATCGTTAGCGTAAAAGTTAATAGGATTTACAGGCCTGCCATGATGATGAACCTCATAATGTAAATGAGGGCCAGATGAAAGCCCGGTACTACCTACCTCGGCAATAACGTCGCCCCGTTTCACACTTTCTCCGTGCTTAATTAGTATTTTTGAACAGTGTGCGTATAAGGTCCGGTATCCAAATCCGTGGTCCAACAAAACCATTTTCCCATATCCACCGGATGTATTGCCGGCATAAAGCGCTTTTCCATCTGCTGATGCGTAAATCTTTGTTCCGCGTGGAGCAGTAAGATCAATGCCTTCGTGCATTTTTCTTACGTGCTGCAAGGGATGTACCCGCATGCCAAACGAACTTCCAAACCGGGTTAGCTCACTGATTGCTATGGGTTGAATAGATGGTTTTGCAGCCATCAATTTGCCTTTATGAACTGCTAGATTTTCAATCTCATCAAAGGACGTGCTCTGGGTCAGTATCTTTCTGAAAAAATGATCCACCTGCCGGGAAGTCTCAATCATAACATCGGCATGTTTTGATTGTTCGAGTGACTTATAGCGGTTTACCCCACCAAAACCTGAATTCCGGATATTTGCCGGCAGCGGATCGGTTTCAAAATAGACCCGGTACAGGTTGTCATCATAAAAAGCTATTTGCTCCAGTTCATTGCTGTACTGTTCCAACGTAGAATTGATAAGGTCATATTTAAAAAGATAATCTTCCTGTTGAACACGGAGCTTTTTAATGGAAGGCGATTCTATAAAGAATGATGCTGTGTAAAGAATAAATATAGCAATCCCTCCTACGAGAAATGTATCCTTGAAAAATCTTTTTATCCATTGTTTCCTGGTAAGTTCAATTCTTTCATACGAAAGTGTCACAGGATTAAACCGAAATTTAGCTCTTGCCATTACTTTTAGGTTTAAAAAATCAATAATAGGGTATTTTGACAACAAAAATACTTACTAATCAAATGACTGACCCGGACGAAGCGAAAGCTCAATCATACGGTCGTATTCTTCAGGAGTAAGATCGTTAAAAAAATAATTTACAGGATTTACTTTTTTACGGTTAAGGTGCACCTCATAGTGTAAATGTGGTGCTGTTGATAATCCTGAAGAACCAACATAACCGATTACATCGCCACGTTTCACCTCTTGCCCCCTACGGACATTGAAGTCTTGAAGATGGGCATACAATGTCTTGTATCCAAAACCGTGATCAATGACAATTTTATTCCCATACCCGCGTCTTGAACGTTCAACTTCATCAACAACACCATCGGCAGTGGCATATATCTCTGTGCCGGCAGGTGCTGTAAAATCCATTCCTTCATGCATTTTACGAATACGGTATATGGGATGTATACGATAGCCCCAGCCAGAGGCTGTGCGGGTTAAATCTGAATTAGATATAGGCTGAATAGCAGGCAGGCAGCGTAACGAAGCTTCCTTGTTTTTCACAAGCTCAATAACCTCATCGTACGAACGCGATTGGATATAAGTCTTATTGGTAATATTATCCAGTTTCATTGCTGTCTGAATAACGATATCAGCATTACTCATCCGCTCGAGCTCAGCATACCGGTTTACTCCACCAATACCTGCTTCGCGCACTGATTTGTGTATGGGTTCTGCTTCAAAAATTGTTCTGTAAATGTTGTCATCCCGTTGTTGCAAATCATTCAGTACATTATCGATCTGCTCCAGGCGTTCATTCAACAAGGTATATTGAAACAATAACTGATTATTCTCCCGCTTGAGCCCCTTCTCTTTAGGCGTGTCAAAGAAAAAATTGAAAACAAGATTGAACAGTATGGCTACCACAACGGCAGCTGAAAAATATGTGAGCGCTTTAATAAACTTGTCCCGAAGCGTATGCTCAACGCGAACATAACTTAAGGTATCAGGATCAAACTTAAATTTTACTTTTGGCATATTCAGCTTATTTTTCTACACTATTCGTTCTTACTCAAAAGATTAATCATTCTTTTATACTCATCTGAAGAAATATTGTTACAATAATATTCAAGGGGATTGACGGGTTTATTGTTAACACGCACTTCATAGTGCAGGTGTGGGCCTGTTGAACGTCCTGTATTTCCAAGGGTTCCAATGTGTGTGCCCCGTTTTACCTCAGCACCAACTTTAACTAAAATATCATCCAGATGTGCATAACGTGTAGAAAAACCAAAGCCATGTGCTACTTCCACCATCTTACCATAACCGCTTACATATTCTGCCCGCACGACCTTCCCGTTTGCTGTGGAATATACCGGACAACCCCGGGGACCGGTTATATCCACCCCATAATGGTACTTTCGGGCGTGGGTAAAAGGATCACGGCGGTATCCAAAATAATCGCTTATCCTGTAAAAATCAGCAACGCTGATTGGTTGTATGCCCGGTGTATGATCGATGCGCTTGTTCTTTTCAAATGCAAATTTTTCCAGTGATTCATAGGAATTTTCCTGCACTTTTAACTGACTTTTTATGATATCAACGCTGGTAAGGGCATCGATCAAAAGATTGGCATTGTCATATCTTTTTAATTCAATATAGGGATTATGACCACCAAAACCGGCTTTTCTAATGGTAGGGTCAAGGGGTTCCAATTCAAGAATGGTACGGTATAAACTGTCGTCTTTAATCTGTAATTCGGCCAGCTTACTTTGCCGAAGGGTAATTTTTCTTTTCAATGCAGAATATTCTTCAATAAGGCTATCTTGTTGTTCATTAAGGGCATTAAGCTCTAATTTCTCAAGAGGCCTGAAAAAAATCAAGGTTATAATTATACCTCCTATCAAAGAAATGCTTGAAAATAATAAAAGACTCTTAATTTTGTCGGCTAGAGAAACTCGTATTTTAACATGAACTATTTTGTCCTTATCAAAATGATATAAATACTTTGACATACATCCAAAAACTTTACATAAACACCCTAATTACGTTGATAGCTGGACAAATCTAACTGAAAAAAATTAATTTTACAAACTGAAAACGAGCAGTTTTGTTGATAACTTTTAAAACTATATACGACTGTTAAAATCTTTTGTTATATGAATTCTAAAAATATTCGTCAGGCATTTTTTGATTATTTTGAAAAACAGAAGCACCGTGTGGTTGATTCTGCACCAATGGTTGTAAAGGATGACCCAACCCTGATGTTTACCAATGCCGGGATGAATCAGTTCAAGGATATCTTTCTTGATAACATTAAACCCAAGGATCTGCGTGTTGCCAATGCACAAAAATGCCTCCGTGTTTCGGGTAAACACAACGATTTGGAAGAGGTTGGTCACGATACATATCACCACACCATGTTTGAAATGCTGGGCAACTGGTCGTTCAATGACTATTTTAAAGAGGAAGCTGTTGATTTTGCATGGGAGTTCCTTGTGAGTGAACTAAAAATAGATGCAAACAATTTGTACGCCACTGTTTTTGAAGGTAGCAAAGCTGATAACGTACCAATGGATTCGGAGGCACTTAATTTCTGGAAAAGGTATTTACCTGAAGAACGTATCCTGTTGGGCAATAAAAAAGATAACTTCTGGGAGATGGGGGATACCGGACCTTGCGGGCCTTGCTCCGAAATTCATATCGATCTGCGCTCAGAAGACGAAAAAAAGAAAATCCCCGGGGTTGAGCTGGTCAATAAAGACCACCCCCTGGTTATTGAAATCTGGAACCTGGTCTTCATACAATTTAACCGCAAGGCCGACGGCAGTCTGGAAAAACTCCCCAAACGCCATGTGGATACCGGCATGGGCTTCGAACGCCTTTGCATGGTTGTACAGAATAAAACATCCAACTATGATACTGATATTTTCCAATCCATCATAGGTAAACTGGCTGAAATTTCCGGTATTCCTTATGGTTATTCCGGAAAAACCGATATTGCTCACCGGGTAGTATCCGATCATTTGCGGGCTGTGGCTTTTGCCATTGCCGATGGCCAGTTGCCATCCAACAACAAGGCCGGCTATGTTATCCGGCGGATTCTCAGACGTGCTGTACGTTATAATTACACCTTTCTTGATCAAAAGGAACCTACAATATACAAGTTGGTACCTACCCTGATCGAAACCCTGGGTGACGCTTATCCAGAGCTGAAAAAACAACAAACACTCATTGAAAATGCCATCAGGGAAGAAGAAAACTCCTTTCTGAGAACCCTGGATACAGGCATCCGTATGCTAGAATCAAAAATAAATGAAAGCAAAAAAAACAATTCAACTGAAATTAGCGGTAAAGATGCCTTTGTGTTGTATGATACCTATGGATTTCCTTTGGATTTAACCGAACTCATCCTACGTGAGAGTAATATGAGCCTGAACAAGACGGAATTTGAAAAAGAGATGGACAAACAAAAGGCGCGTTCCAAACAGGATGCAAGCAAAGATACCGGTGATTGGACCATGCTTGTTCCAAAGGAATCCCAGGAGTTCATCGGTTATGATAATGTGCAGGCCAACATTCATATTACCCGTTATCGCAAAATAGAAACTAAAGGGAAAACCTTTTATCAACTTGTGTTTGACAAAACCCCGTTTTACGGAGAGTCAGGCGGTCAGGTAGGTGATGTTGGTTACATTGAGGCCAATGGTGAAAAAATCACCATCCTGGATACAAAGAAAGAAAACAACCTCATAATTCATTTGACAAAAGAATTACCCTCAGATCCAAATGCTGATTTTACAGCATGCATCAACAGCAAACGAAGAATTGCTATTGCCAATAACCATTCAGCCACTCACCTGCTGCATTATGCCCTGCGAAAAGTATTGGGCGAGCATGTAGAACAGAAGGGCTCCCTGGTTCATCCCGAATATCTGCGGTTCGATTTTTCTCATTATCAAAAACTGACCAGGGAGGAAATCCATCAGATTGAACAAATTGTTAATGAAATGATTCGTGAAAACAATATGTTGGAAGAACATCGCGAAATGCCCATTGATCAGGCCCGCGATATGGGAGCTACCATGCTTTTTGGAGAAAAATACGGAGACACAGTCCGGGTCATTAAGTTTGGAAAAACTATTGAATTGTGCGGAGGCACTCATGTACCAGCCACGGGCCAGATTGGACAACTCAGGATTATCTCCGAAAGTTCCATAGCAGCCGGCATTCGAAGGATTGAAGCAGTAACCGCAGGCAAGGCTGAGGAATATGTGAACAAGAATCTTCAGACAATTGAAACAGTGCAGGAAATGCTGCATACCAAGCCTGAACATTTGCTTAAACAGGTGGAAAGCCTAATAGAAGAAAACGAATCACTCCGTAAAAAGGTGGATGAATTAACAAATAAAGAAGCACAAAATGTTAAACAAAGCCTTATAAATAAGGCGGAAAACATCAATGGCATAACTTTTATCGGAGCCAAAACAGAACTTGATTCTGCCAATGCCATAAAAGATCTTGCCTTTCAGTTAAAAAATCAGTTTGAGTCCATGTTTCTGGTGTTGGGAGCCAATGTTAATGGAAAAGCACATTTAACCATCATGGTTTCTGATGACCTGGTAAAAGAAAATCAGGTTCATGCCGGCAACCTTATAAGGGAACTGGCTAAGGATATTCAGGGAGGCGGCGGTGGTCAGCCGTTTTATGCCACTGCAGGTGGAAAAAACATTGATGGTTTGGAAAATGCCATCCAAAATGCCAAAAATTTTGTAACTCAGCTAACAAAATAATTTTTTTATAAAATATTTTTTGTTTTTCCTTTGTAGATATTTTTAACGGCCTACGGGAACCATACCAGGTTTTTCGCTATAATTCTATTGAATAATGTGAAATAATTCTATGGTTTGGGCACAATATTGTTGTCATGGAAATAACCAGGATCTTTGATATTCTTGAGCTGCACAAGAACACATATAAAAAGGAAGATGCACTCGCATACAAGGTAAACGGGGAATGGGAAAAAATCTCCAGTAAAGAATATGTATCGCTGGCTAATAATTTTAGTTATGGGTTAATGGCGTTAGGGCTTAAAAAAAATGACAAAATCGCCATCATTGCCAATAACAGGCCCGAATGGAATATTATTGACATGGGTGCGCTTCAGGCAGGCATAACAACCATCCCTATTTATCCTACTATAAGTGATGATGACTATCGGTATATTCTTGAACATGCCGGACCAAAATTTATATTTATTTCAGATAAAAACCTGGTGGACAGGCTCCGGCCTCTGGTGAAGGAAAACGGAAAGATAAAAGGGTACTATGCTATAAACAAGATTGAAAACGCTAAAAACTGGCGTGAAATCCATGATCTGGGCAAAGAAAAAGCTGACACCTATCGCACTCAGCTCGAAGAAGTTAAAAAAAGCATCCACCCTGAGGATTTGGCAACACTCATCTATACTTCAGGTACGACAGGTTTTCCAAAAGGTGTCATGCTCTCACACCACAACCTGGTTAGTAACTTCAAAGCAGCAGGGAACATCCACAGGTTCAACCATAATCACAAAACATTAAGTTTTCTTCCTCTCTCTCATGTTTTTGAACGAATGGTAAATTACCATTTTCAATCCAAAGGATTGAGCATTTATTATGCAGAAAACATGGGCACCATTGCCGATAATCTTCGCGAGGTAAAACCTCATGTATTTATTAGTGTGCCCAGGTTGCTTGAAAGTGTTTACGATAAGATAATTGGTAAAGGCAAGGAACTGGGATTGATAAAACGAGCTATCTTCTTCTGGGCGGTAAGTCTGGGAATGAAATTTAACTACAATCGCGAAAACGGATGGTGGTATCATCTGAAACTAAGCATTGCCGATGCACTTATCTTTAAAAAATGGCGTCAGGCGCTGGGCGGTAATGCCAGCCTGATAATTATTGGAGGAGCAGCGCTTCAACCAAGACTGTCGAGAATATTTGGTGCAGCAGGCATCAACACCCTTGAAGGATACGGACTTACTGAGACTTCACCGGTTATAGCTGCTAACAACATAATCACCGGCGAAATAAAAATAGGCACAGTTGGCAGGGCCTTTGAGGATGTACAGATAAAAATAGCCCATGATGGCGAAATTCTGGCCAAAGGACCAAATATTATGCTGGGTTATTATAAACAACCCGAGCTTACCAACGAGGTGATAGATAGCGAAGGATGGTTTCATACCGGCGACATCGGAACCATGGTGGAGGGCAAATATTTGAAAATCACCGACCGGAAAAAAGAAATATTCAAACTTTCAAGCGGCAAATACATAGCACCACAGCCCATCGAGAACAAATTTAAGGAGTCCTTTTTTATTGAACAGGTAATGGTAGTTGGTGAAAATCAAAAATTTGCATCAGCCCTTATTGCCCCAAATTTTAACTACCTGCACAGTTGGGCCTCCCAGCATCATATTAGTTTCCGGGACAATAAAGAACTGGTTGCCGATCAACAGGTGTTGGCAAAATTTCAAAAGGAAGTAAATGCCATGAACAAGTTCTTTGGCCAAACAGAACAGATCAAGCGATTCAGGCTGGTTTGTGATGAATGGACACCACAATCAGGCGCCCTGTCCCCTACCCTGAAACTTAAAAGGAAACACCTGTATGATAAGTATGATCATATCATTAAAGAAATTTATTCCGTGGAAAAAAGTAACCCTTAATTCACCTTTTTAGAAACTACTGTCATGTCATTTTTACTTTTGCGGTTGAACCACTGCCAGGGTTTTCAACCATTGGCAGGGCAGGTCCCGTCAGTGGTCAACGACCCTGATGGTGGCTAGGCGACATAATAGTCTTGACATGACACTACATTATATTCACGTTTCAGGCTGATGCTGTCTTTCTTCCGTTTCTAATCAGCAAAAGCCCCAGAAAAGTAAGTGTCCCGTTCAGAATCAGAATTTCAAAGCCAAAACTGTAGCCGTCAAACCAGGCTTCGGAATTAAGGTTAAGAACATAACAGATTATCGGTGAAAGAATTGCAATATACGGAATCCAGCGTGTTTTAACCTTCCAGGGTGTAAACAGCCCAAAGGCATACAATCCCAGCAAAGGCCCATAGGTAAATCCGGCAGCCTTAAACAAGGCACTAATTACACTCTCATTATTTAACTGATTAAAAACGAAAATAACAATGGCCAGAATGGCTGAAACCCCCATGTGAACCCACATCCGGTTACGCTTCAGTTTTTCTTCAGGCCATGAGTTTCCGTCCAGAATATCAATGGTAAACGATGTTGTCAGTGCTGTGAGGGCTGAATCGGCGCTTGAATAAGCTGCAGCTACTAATCCTATAATAAACATAACCCCCACTATTGCCGGAAGATAACCTCCAAGTGCAATTAAAGGAAAAAGATTGTCAGCCTGCTCAGGAACAGCCACACCCATTTTGGCGCTGTAAAGAAACAGCAGCACACCCAGCGATAAAAACAAGAGGTTAACCGGGACCAGAATTATGCTGAACCAAAACATATTTTTCTGAGCATCTTTAAGGTTGCGGCAGCTAAGGTTCTTCTGCATCATATCCTGATCCAGGCCGGTCATTACAATGGTAATGAAAGCTCCGCTGAAAAATTGTTTGAAAAAATGATTTTCACCACGCCAGTTATCAAAATGGAAGAGCTTGGAATAATCACTTTCCTTTATATTATGAATAACTTCAAACGCCCCCCAGCCAAAAGCCCTGGCAATAAATAGTATGGTAAGTGCCAAGGCAGTAAGCATAAACAGGGTTTGTAGGGTATCAGTCCAGATAATGGTCTTTATCCCTCCCCGGTAGGTATAAAGCCAAATGAAAAGAATCGTAATGATTACTGTAAGCCAGAATGGTATGTTCCAGGAATCAAATATTGCAAGCTGCAGCACACTCGCCACCAAAAACAGCCGGAAAGATGCACCAATAATGCGTGAAATAAGAAACAAAGATGCCCCTGTTTTATATGCCGTAATGCCAAATCGTTCATCAAGGTAAGTATAAATTGAGGTGAGTTGCATCTTATAGTAAACAGGCAACAGTACCAGGTATATAAATGCATATCCAAAAAGATACCCAAAAACCATTTGCATGTATGAAAAACCACTTGATCCCACCCAACCGGGTACCGATATAAAAGTTACACCTGAAAGGGAAGCCCCTATCATCCCAAATGCTACTACAAACCATGGTGACTTACGCTCACCCAGGAAAAAGCTCGCATTGCTGGCATCACGCGAAGTGATATATGAAATAGCAAGGAGAATAATAAAATACAGCAATACCAAACTCAATACCAGAAATGGACTCATAAAATTCTTTTGTTAAAATTTGGCGCAAGATAGATAAACTTTCGTGAATACAGAACAACAGGCTGAATGGCACATAAATACCATAAAACCATGCCTGACCAGCGAAAAAGACAGAATATGCCTGTGATTTAAACTCTGAAAAACTTGTTATAACCTTGCACTCCGATTACTTTTGTATTTTTCTTTTCATACTATTATGTACATTGAACAATATCCTTCAAAACTACTGGAAAACGCAGTACGTGAATTTTCCAAACTTCCAGGAATCGGCGAACGAACAGCCTTACGACTGGTTTTGTATCTGTTAAGCCAGGAAAAGGAATTCGCTCTTACCTTCAGCAACGCAATAAAAGAACTAAGAGAAAACGTACATTATTGCAAAAGGTGCCATAATATTTCAGAAAATGAATTGTGTGATATTTGCGCTAATCCCCGCCGTGACGAATCCATGGTTTGTGTGGTAGAAAATTTGCGGGATGTTATCTCAATTGAAAACACCCATCAATACAATGGCTTATACCATGTTCTCGGCGGTAAAATATCGCCAATGGAAGGCATCGGCCCGGGGGACTTATCCATAGATGCACTTATTGACAGGGTTAAAACAGGCGTTGTAAAAGAAATAATACTGGCTTTAAGCACCACCATGGAAGGGGACACAACCAACTTTTATATTTACCGCAAACTGCAACCCTACACCCTAAGCATAACCACTCTTGCCCGGGGTGTAGCTATTGGTGATGAGTTGGAGTATGCTGATGAAGTCACCCTGGGGCGATCACTTGTTAACCGTACGCTGTTTGACCCGGGCCACCAGAAAAAATAATTATTTATCCTTAAGTTTGAGCTTGGCTGCCAGCGCAGCTCCAACAATGCCTGCATTATTCAGCAATTGGGCAGGAACGAGTCTGGATTTGGTAGATAGAAACTGAAAAAATTTGTCATCTTTTTTACTAACACCACCACCAATAATTATCAGGTTAGGATTAAGTAAAGCCTCCATGTAAGATAGATATTCATCAAATCGCTTGGCCCAATCCTCCCAACTCAAATCCTCGGCTTTGCGTGTAGCATCAGAGGTATATTTCTCAGCTTCTTTTCCGTTAGGCATAATGACATGCCCCAACTCACAGTTTGGTAACAAGTTACCACGGGTAAACATTACTATCCCAAGCCCGGTCCCCACTGTGATAAGCAACACGGTACCTTTTTCACCCTGGCCGGCTCCAAACTTCATTTCGGCAAGCCCTGCAGCATCAGCATCGTTTACAGCAAAAGCCGGCAAAGAAGTTCGTTCTGAGACAAGTTTATCAACATTTGCCCCAACCCAACTGCTATCAATATTTGCTGCTGTCAGTGCTTCGCCATCCTGAATGACTGATGGAAAGCCAATCCCTATTGCTCCTTTCCATTTAAAATGATCAACGATTTCCTTAATCACACCTGCCACAGCATCGGGGGTGGCCGGGCTCGGTGTAGGAATCCTGAACCTTTCTGTCTTTAGTTTTCCTGATTTTGTGTTTACAATGGCCCCCTTAATTCCTGAACCGCCTACATCAATACCTAAAATTTTCTTAGCTTTCATCTGCAATTTTTTTTTATTTGGAAAAGGTAATTTAAATTATCCGGCCAGCGGCCGGGTCTGTTGCATTTTTTCAAAATATTCGTTCTTTTCTTCAACTGATAACCCAAATATTCGGGTAAAAATCAAAACAAACAGCCAAAATAAGAAATCCTTTTTTTAATAGTACTAAAAATACTAATATATTTGTACATTATTTATTAATTTAAAAGCAATTATTGCTTAATTTTAAATGAGGTTCGTACATTTGTCAAAATAAACCCGTTGCCTAAACCTTGATTTATGGATAAATATATTACCAGTTTAATACAGAAGAAAAACAGAGTTATCATTCCCGAGTTTGGCGCATTTATTGTTAAACAGGGACATCCAAAAACCGTTGTATTCAATGAATTCCTGAAATACAATGATGGATTGCTGGTGAATGAAGTAAAAGAAACCGAAAAGATTTCTGAAGAAGAGGCCTTAAAAAAAGTTGAAGAATACGTTTCCGATATAAACGGGAAACTAAATATTGGTCAACAACATATCATTGAGGGATTTGGTATTCTAAAGAAAGATAACAGCGGAAGAATCACATTCAAAGCAGATGAATCTGTAAAAACCGGAACTGCTCAGGCCCCTGAAAAGCCAAAAGAAGAAAAGAAAGAGGAGCCCCAGGCTAAAAAGGAGGATGTACCAATTGAACTGGACGAAGAAAAGGATAAAGAAGAAAAGGCCCCCGAAAAACCAACTGCTCCTGCAGCAAAACCTGCAGCTACCCAAGCCAAAGCATCTGCATCAAAAGAGATGAAGCCCAAAGAGGAAACCACACCTAAAAAACTGCCTGAAAAAAAGCAGGAGCCTGTTGTAAAAGAAACTGCTACCCCAATCGAAACCAGGAAAACCACTACCGAAACAAAAAAATATGTATACACAGCGCCAAAATCAAACCGGTCAAGGAATATCATCTGGATATCCATGATTGTTGTTATCGTTGGGCTTATCACTGTATGGTTAATTGTTAACCGAGATTATATTTTTGGTGGAGACGATGAGACAGAGCAGACCACCATTACATTGAAACCTGAAAACGATGATGCAGGTCCAGTTGACGATCAAACAGGCACGCAAGATCAACAAGGACAGACTGAAGAACCACAGGCAACACCTTCTGAAAGTGCCAAACAAGCAGCTGAAAGCGATGCTGCAGAAACTGCAAATCAGCCTTCAGCCGGTCAAAAAAAATACTATATTGTTGCAGGCTGTTTTCAGTATGAAAAAAATGCGGATAATTATGTCAGCTATCTTCGCGATCAGGGATTTGATGCTGATAAATTCGGTAAGTATGGTAAGCTGCATGCTGTAAGCTTCGATGCCTTTACTTCCTACAATGAGGCAGTAAATGAATTGAACAGAATTAAAAAATCGACAGAACCGGAAGCCTGGATTCTGTACTATTAAAACATTTCGGTATTAAAACAAAAACATTAAACTACCCTGATATCATTAAACACCATGATCCGGGCAATAAAAAACGGTATTGAGAAACGATTATTCTTTCGACACTGGCTAAACCAAAAGTTTCTTAAAAAAAAGAAGCTTCACGGTACATTCCATGAAGAAATCAACCGTACCAACCTTTTCCGGACAAAAGTGGCTGTTATCTTCAGCCTCCTCTTTCTCATCATTCAATACATTACTAATGAATTCATTGAAACACCATGGACTGACACTGAAACCAGAATATTCCTGTATTTGGATCTGAGTTTATTCTTTATCCTATCCCTGGTTGGGATTATTGTATTTACTTTCAGCGAAAAACCGGCATTTGTAATAAAACTCAAAAGAATACTTCCCCAAATGATTGTATTCATTGTATTTATCTGGGGTGCTTTGATTTCAATTATTGAAAGCAGGCATTTTGAATACTTTCCTACCTACAGCCTCATAATCATCGTTTTTTCATGGTATTTCCTGATGAGGGGCAGCACACTGATAATTGCGCATATTACCGGGTTTGCAGTATTGATTTTAGGTAATCACGTTCTGCCTGCTTTTGAAAAACAACCGGATAACTATTATCAAATCGTCATTGCTGTTACATTTATCAGTTGGGTAATCTCAAGAACACTTTATCATAACCGTGAACAGATATTTATTGAACGGATTAAACTTCAGATCGCAAACCAAAACCTTGAAAATCGGGTTAGGGAGCGAACCGATGAGTTAACCAAAATGAACGAAAAACTTACCCAGGAAGTTTATCAAAGAAAAAAATATGCCGAAAGCCTGATGGTTGCCAAACAAAAAGCCGAAGAGTCAGACCGGTTGAAAAGTGCTTTCCTGGCCAATACAAGCCACGAAATCCGCACACCAATGAATGGCATTATTGGATTTTCGAGCCTTTTGCTAAAAAGAAACCTGACCCCGGAAAAATCAAACAAATACCTTGACCTGATACAAAACAATTGCAAACAATTACTGGTCATTATTGATGACATCCTTGATCTGTCAAAAATAGAAGCAAATCAGGTAAAACTGAATCATACACCGGTTAATGGATTTGAATTGGTGGATGAGATTGTCGAAGTTTTCAAACAGTATAAAAAGCATATCAAAAAGGATTGTATTCAATTAGCAGTTGAGAAAAACGGCCTTGCAGAACCGCCTTGTTTTATGGGTGACCCGAGCCGTATTCAACAAATTCTCAATAATTTAATGAGAAATGCTCTTAAATTCACTCAAAAAGGCAGCATAACTCTTGGCATTATGCAAAAAACCGATGAAATAGTTTTTTATGTCACTGATACCGGCACGGGGATTCCAAAAGAAAAACAGCCTTATATATTTGATCGCTTCTATCAGGGCGATGACACCATGATAAGAAAGCAAGGGGGTGCCGGACTTGGGCTTTCTATTTCACGCGGGCTGGCTGAGCTAATGAAAGGCAAAATATGGTTTGAATCAGAAGAGTTTAAGGGAACAACATTCTACCTCGCCCTGCCTTACATGGCCTCGCCAAAAAAAACTGTCACAAATAATTCTTCGCGGAATAAAATCATTGATAATACCATGGCCTTAAGCCACAAAAATGTTTTAATTGTTGAAGATGAATACACCTGCTATCTGGTTTTAAAAGACATGATGCTGCTCTATAATGCCCGGGTAACCCACGCTTTGAATGGAAAAGAGGCCCTTGAAATATGTAAAAACAATCCCCTGCCCGATATTGTATTAATGGATATTCAACTACCGGAAATGGATGGGTATGAAACCACCCAGCAATTAAAAAAACTTTACCCCAGGATACCGGTAATTGCCCAAACAGCAAATAACAGAATAAATGAAACTGCCAACACACTCTTTGACGATGTGTTATATAAACCGCTTCATGAAGAGGAACTCATTGAAAAACTTGTAAAAACCTTGCAGGTAAAATAGACTTATTCCCTTTTGTAAACAGCCTTATAACGTGCATTTTCAATTACCTTTTCCTTACTGAACCAGTCATGGTGATACTGATCAGTCATATAAAGCTCCGTCTGATCCAAATAATGGTTACTGCCAGGATTGCCGGATGTGCCTGTTGGAATAACACTAAAGGATTTGTCCCAGTCGCCTACAAGATAAATATGCCTTTGAGAAGCTCCATGAGTAACGTTAAACAAATCGGTAAAACGATATCCGAAAGGAGCTACTGTATGAAAACTTCCATCCGCCGGAAGATCATTTTTGTTTAAGGAAAATGCTATATCCAGGGCTTTAACCTGCGATAATGGATGCGATAAGGTAAGCTTATGCATGTCCATCCAGCGCCATTCGTTTACATCATCTCCAAGCTCATTTATAAGGCCTTTTACCACTTGACGGAAAGCTCTTTTAATGATATCATATTTCCCTTCCCGAAGTTCAGGCGTGGATATGTCATCCCACCAGGGCGAATCATAATCCCAGATATCATGCAAAGCGGCTCTTGGAAAATTTGAGTGAGCAATAAAATCAGTATACAAAGTATCCAGTTCATCCTTAAATACTTCTTTAATAATCTCATGATATATCATCTCAAAAATAAGGGGTGCCGGGCTGCCTGCTTCCATAAAATTATCCCATTGCATCAGATATTGGGTTGCCGTGGCTTCCGCATCATTCATTGAACCGGACAGCTCGTCCAACCCGCTTAGAATTCCCGGCATGAGCTCCTCTGCTAATTTGGAATAATTATCGGTTTGTATCTGTTTAAAGTTTTCAACAGTCAACCTTCCATGAACCGTTAAAAGCTCTTCAATGCGGTTAAACCTGTGGGGCAATGAGTACCATTTACCTATGTGATAGGGATAGGTATTGTCAATAGTTTTATTATTGGCGGAAGCCACAAACCCCTTGGGGGGATTGTATTCGTGTGGCAATTCCTCGAAGGGTACAAGCCCCTTCCAGTCATATTCATCCGTCCAACCCGGGAGAATCATTAACCCTTCGGTACGTTTCCGGATTGGAATGCCGGCTGCTGCATACATGCCAATATTTCCTTCCACATCAGCATAATTTATATTCTGGCTGATGGCCACAAAGGACTTGATGGCATGTTTAAAGTCCTCCCAGTTTTCTGCCCTGTTCAGTAAATAAACTGTCCGAAGTTCATTGCTCTCCTCATCACCTGTCCAGTGCATGGAAACCACTTTTTCGTTCATATTCTTAAACCCCGAAACAATGGGACCTCTGTGGGTGAAATAATTTGTACGGATTGTGCTGTCTCCTCCTTTGATGTGAATTACCTCTTCTTTTTTTCTTACCGGGTGCCATTCATCCATATATAAATACCGGCTTGAATCTGAAGATAACTTTTCCTCATAAAGATCAAGGTTATCAACATAGGTATTGGTCATGCCCCATGCAACATCCTCATTATGGCCTACTATAACAAAAGGTTGCCCCGGAAGGCTTACCCCTGTTACATTAACATCTCCTTCAACTACCTGATGTATCTGCATCCAGATGCCGGGCACATTAAAAGAAAGATGCATGTCATTGGCAAAAATGGCTTTGTTGTAAACACTCTTTGAGGGTGAAACCGCCCAGTTATTGCTTGCTGAAAATATATCCAGGCCCAGGTTATCCAGCGGCCGGTTGGCCTCAACCAAAGTACCTGCTGTTACTCCGGGATTTTCTGAACGGCTGAAAACCACCTCATCACGTTTTGTAATGTCCGGAATCAAATCGAAAAAACGTGCAGAATCGATGTGTGGTTTAATCTGCTCAAGAATGGTTTGCGACCAGCCGGCTTTTAAATCCCAGGCCATATAGCCAATGAGGTTTAATGAATGAAAGGGCTTCCAAAGTTCTGGCTTATAGTCAAGTACTGCAAATTCAAAGGGCAGTTTACCAGCATTGGTTGTAATATAGGCATTGATACCACTGGCAAATGCGTCAAGTGCATCTGTAATTTCAGGATCTGTGGATCGTAAAATGTGTTTCGACTTTTTACTGTAATCCAGTGCCCGCAACAGTTGATCTGTATCCATGTAGCTTTCACCAAAAATCTCTGATAACCTTCCAAGCGTTACCCGGCGGAGCAAATCCATTTGCCATAACCGCTCCTGTGCCATAATGTATCCGGTAGTAAAATATAGATCGTGTTGATTTTCCGCATAAATGTGGGGAATGGCAAACGAATCGCGGTAAACCACAACCTCCTCCAGGAGACCAGGCACAACAAATTCGCCATTGTATGCAGGAACAGCTCTGTTGGAGAGCCTGTTGACCAGAATAAAACCTGCCAGGGCAACAAATACGATTACGAGAAGCAAAATGCTTATTATTTTCTTTATCATTTCCTGTGTTAATTTAATTCAACGGATAACAGAACAGGTTGATGATCAGTATCAACAAAATTCAGATCAATTGTTTGTATGTTTTTAATTGAAATTCCTGGTGAACAAAGGTAGAAATCAATCACCGTAGTCAGACTGACACCTTCCTGATAAGGAATCTGCAACCTTCTGTTTGTTGGTGTTTTGGCATCATATACCCACTTCCAGTCTTTAGCAGGAAAAGCTGAGGGTAACTCTTTATAATTTAAGGTATCAAAAAGTCCAAATTCCGGCTGCAGTCCCGGAGGCGACTGATTCCAATCACCCCCAACCACAATATAATGTCCTTTTTGATGCTCCTTAAGTAAAAAATCCTTGAAATAATTCATCTGCATATCCCGCAGGGACCCATCGTCGTAAGCTGAATTGTGTGTATTAACTACAACCAATGACTTACCACCTGATAAGGGAAAACGCATCACCTGAAAGCACCTGTCAAGCATAAAGAGGGATGTTGGCCATGAAAAATTTCCCGGAAAACTATATCTTAGAACCTCCACAGGCATATTTTTCACATAGGCTGCCAGGCCCGAATTTACCTGTCCCAGGGGATTTTTTAATGGGACCGGCACAAAGGCAACATCATAATTCTTAGCAAAATAGCCCTGATGGTGCTTCAATAAGGAATCAATGGCATTGAACTGGTTGAGGTAATAACTCCGCCTTGATTTTTTATCTACTTCCTGCAATAAAATAAAATCAACTGTATCGTTTTTCTGCAAAAAAGATTGAATGTTTTTAAAATGCTTTTTCACCATCTCCTCTGAAGAACGGGTCATGGTTCCCCCGTCATAAAAAAAATCCATTTCGCTTCCCAGTCCGGCATAACCAATATTCCAGATAAGAAAATTATATGTTGCTGCCGAATCGAGTAAAGGGGCATGTTTCTCCTTATGAATGATTTTTACTTCCTCAGGTTGATAATCAATAAGAGTAAAGACGACTAAAAAAATTCCTAACAATAGTGCCATGGCAGCAAGGAACCATGCCGCCGTTCTCAAGATTCTTTTCATTCAGGAGTTAATTTCTTTTTTGAAAATTATTTATCTGACTAAAATATGATTTTTTTCTTACTTTCGTTCAAAGTATCTTACTTATCATTTAAGAATTAAAAAGGGTAAAAACGTAGAATAATGAGAATGCTGCTATTGATTCTGTGTTCATTTGTATTGGTTAATGCTGCAAATGCCAACACACCACCCGACACAACTATACAAAAAGAAAAGGTTAAAACCGGCCTTACATTTGGAGCAGTTCCAGCCATAGCTTTTGACTCAGACGTGGGTTTTAAATACGGATTGGTAACCAATTTCTATCATTTTGGCGATGGAAGTTCCTATCCGAATTATAAGCATTCCCTTTTTCTGGAATGGTCACGCACCACCAAAGGCAGCGGCATTAATGAAATTTTGTATGACTCGAAACATCTGATTCCAAATACCCGGATCACCACCGAGCTGAGTGTACTCACAGAACAGGCCCTGGATTTTTATGGATTTAACGGATATAATGCTCCGTATTTATCTGAACTAACCAATGAAGATAGCCCGGAATACTTGTCGCGTTTATTTTACCGGCATGATAGAAAGCTCATTCGGTTTCGCACCGAGTTTCTTGGGAATATTGTGGGCGAGAAACTCCGCTGGATAGGTGGATTTGCACATTATGGCCTAAAGATTGATTCGGTGGATGTTGATAAACTCAATAAGGGGATTCCGGATAACGAAAAGCTGCCATACACTGGAGGCGGGCTTTACGGAAGGTATGTCGACTGGGGAATTATCCCTTATGATTTGCGACACGGCGGCAATACAAACCTCCTCAAACTGGGGCTGGTATATGATACCCGCGACAATGAAGCCAACAGCATGAAAGGTGTCTGGACTTCAGCACAATTTGTGCTTGCTCCATCCTTTTTGGGTAATGGAGACTATTCATTTACCAAGCTGGTTATCAACCACAGACAGTATTTCACCCTAAGACCCAAAGTCTTTAACCTGGCTTACAGGATTAGCTATCAGGATAAAATAGCCGGCGATATGCCCTATTATATGCTGCCATTTGTTTTTAACAGCGGCCCCGTTAAAACCCGTGATGGATTGGGAGGGGCCAAAACCATCCGGGGCATTCTTCGAAACAGGGTGGTTGGCGAAGATTATCTTTACGGAAACATCGAATTACGTTATAAACTGATTCGCAGAATTATTCTTAATCAAAATTTCTATTTTGCCCTCAGTACCTTCCTTGATTGGGGAATGGTTACTGGAAAATATGACCTGCCGTCTGAATTACCCCGGGAGGCCAGAAACTACCTTGCACAGGGTGATAAAGAAAGACCACACATGGGATATGGACTGGGATTTAACTTTGCTCTTAACGAGAATTTCATTGTAGCCATCAATTATGGGATAGCCATGGACAGCCGGGATGGTGACAGTGGATTATACATCGGAATGAATTACCTTTTTTAATCACAATTATTTTTAGTATTAATCGCCGTGATCGTTTTCAAACCCTTATATTTGACTAAAAGATTTAGTAACTTTCGTGTTGTATACTGATCCGAATACAATTATGCTTAAAAGATTCTCATTATCCGGGTTTATTTTTGCAGTATCATTGCTTACCATGATTGCACAACCGGCAGATTACCAGTCATTAATTAATGCTGGTTATGAAAAACTTCAAATAAATGACTATTACGGCGCCATCGATGTCTTTACCAAAGCTATTCAGCTCAATGATGGGGCAAGTGAAGCCTTTCTTGGACGTGCTAAAGCTTACCTTGAATTGGAAAACTATGAAAAAGCGCTGAATGATGCCGGACAGGCTACAGATATGACACCTGATGAAGCAGCCGGTTATGTTTTATTATCAAAAATTCATAGTGGGTTGGGTAATTTTGAACTGGCCCTGGATGATGTGGATCTGGCACTACAGGCCGAACCAAAAAACCCTGATGCTATAAATCAGCAGGCCCTTGTGCTGCTTTATGCAGATGAAACTAAAGAAGCCTCAAAAATACTGGATGAACAAATCAAAAATAATCCGGATTACGGAGGGTTTTATTATTCACGGGGCATTTTAAATAATTCGCGTGAACGCTATGATCGGGCAGTTGAGGACTTTAATAAAGCAGAAGAACTCAACACCGGAGTTGATGCATTTGAAATTTATATCAACAGGGCTTTTGCCCAGGTGAGCCTTAGTAACTACGAAGCAGCCCTGAATGATTTTACAAATGCTACTCTACTCAAGCCAACCAATGCCTCTGCCTTTCACGGTAAAGGAAGGGCAAACTATCTCCTTGAAAACTACCATGAGGCTGTAGTGGATTTTGAAACTGCCATGGAGCTGAATGAGAATAACCCTGTAATATATTATGATCTGGCCATGGCTTATTTACGGCTGGATAATATGAACAACGCATGCAAAAATTTTCAGCGATCGTGCCAGCTGGGAAATACAAATGGATGTAAAAAACTCATTCTGGAATGTGCTTCGGAACTGGAATTTTAAAGCTATGATTTCATCTTTCAAATCAGCCGGTGGTATAGTAGTCCTATGGATATATCTGTAATAATTGTCAACTACAACGTCAAACACTTTTTGGAGCAATGCCTGCATTCTGTAAAAACAGCTTCAAAAAACCTGGCCGTGGAGATTTTTGTGGTCGACAACAATTCCGTGGACGGATCCATGCGCATGGTAGCCCAGAAATTTCCGGATGTCACCGCCATTCAAAATAAAAAAAACACTGGTTTCTCCAAGGCTAACAACCAGGCCATCCGGCAGGCTAAAGGAAAATATGTTTTGCTTTTGAATCCCGATACCGTAATACAGGAAAACACCCTTCAGGCATGCTTCGATTTTATGGAAAAAAAGCCTGAGGCCGGCGCTTTGTCAGTAAAAATGATTGATGGAAGAGGCAGATACCTCCCAGAATCAAAACGCGGGCTGCCAACACCAAAAGTGGCTTTTTATAAAATATTCGGATTGACGTCCCTTTTTCCACGCTCAAAGACATTTGGCAAATATTACCTGGGCCATCTCTCCGAAAACGAAAGCCGGGAAATAGAAGTGCTCCCCGGGGCTTTCATGTTTATGCGGGCAAAAGCTTTGGAAAAATCAGGCTTGTTGGATGAATCTTTTTTTATGTATGGTGAAGACATTGATCTCTCCTACCGGATTATAAAAAGTGGCTATAAAAACTATTACCTTCCTGAAACCACCATTATTCACTACAAGGGAGAAAGCACCAAGAAAGGAAGCATCAACTATGTCATGGTCTTTTACCAGGCCATGATCATCTTTGCCCAAAAGCATTTCAGCGGCAAAAATGCAAGGTTCTACATATTGATCATCCGGCTGGCCATATATTTCAGAGCAGGATTATCATTGTTAAAACGGTTTATCACTTCTGTAACCATTCCCGTAATGGATGCCATGCTGGGTTATGCTCTACTGGAACTGCTGGCTCCCTGGTGGGAACTGTATCATTTTGGCAAGCCGGATTATTATCCCCCTGTATATCAGCTATACATCATTCCTGCTTATATCCTCATCTGGATACTTTTTATCTTCATCCTGAAAGGATATAAAAAACCGTACAGCCCCAGCCGCACTATCCGCGGAATATTATCCGGAACAGGGGTCATCCTGATAATTTATGCTTTGCTACCCGAACAATGGCGTTTCAGCCGGGCGTTAATTATCATCGGTACGGGGGGTATGATTCTCCTGACCGTTTTGGTCAGATTTATCTTTTACTTCTTTAAAAGTGAAAATTTCCCGGTGCAGTTCAAAAAAAGTCAAAAACGCATCATTATTATTGCTGATGAAACCGAAGCTGAACGAATTCAGGAATTGTTGAGCCAGACGAATATTTCTTCGCAGGTAATTGGTTTTATACATCCTGACGACAACAAAAAACCGGAAAAGGCAATCGGCACCATTGATCAGGTAACTGAAATTATCAGAATATACAAAATCAATGAAATCATTTTTGGCTCGGCGACAATAAATGCTGAAGCCATCATGAAACACATGCTCGAACTGACAGGGAGGAAAATTGAATTTAAGATTGCCCCCCCAGAGAGCCTTTCGATCATTGGCAGCAATTCCATAAACACTGCCGGTGAGCTGTATACGGTAAGCATCGATTCGATCGGAAAAAAAATCAACCGCAGAAAAAAACGAATGGTAGATTTAGTTCTTGCCCTTGTTATTATTGTAGTTGGTGGTTTTATGGCGCCGTTTTCATACCACGGAAAAAACCTGCTTAACAAAGCATTTCAGGTGCTTAAAGGAAAAAAAACCTGGATAGGCTATATACGCCATGATCCTGAACTTCACTCCCTGCCTCCATTGCGAGAAGGAATCCTTGAGGTCCATCATCTGGGCAACCTGAGAAAGATTTCACCCCAACAGGCAAGCAAGCTCAACATTATGTATGCCAAAGACTACAGAGCCTCCAAAGATCTTACAGGTACCATATTCAATCTGAAAAAGCTATTTTTGCAATAAACAATATCAGCAGAAAACAGTTTATCAGGTGTTAATTTCAATGAAGGAATAAAAATTATGGAGATATTACTTCCTGCCATGGGCGAAGGAATTACCGACGCCACAATTACCAAATGGCTGGTTAACGAAGGCGCCGAAGTGGAAGCTGATCAACCCATGGTTGAAATAGCAACCGACAAGGTAGATTCTGAAATTCCGGCACCCGAGGCCGGAGTACTAAAAAAAATTTTTGCGAAAGAAGGGGATGTACCAAAGGTTGGTGAAGTTATTGCTTTGCTGGAAGTGGCTGGCGAAGAGCATACTGAAACCACAGCGGTTTCCGAACCTGACCAAACAACAACCACTGAGGAACTCAGGGAGGAGACAGTAACCGATAAAGCATACCAGGATGAAAGTACTCCTGCTCCCTCCGAGCCTCAACCGGCAATACAAAACAGAGTCATTGAAGAATATAAATCAGCACTGAAAGATAAATTCATATCGCCTTATATCCGAAATCTGGCAAAAGCCAATAATATTTCCCTGAAAGAACTGGTACATATCCAGGGTACTGGCAGCAATAAGCGCCTTACCAAACACGATATCCTGAATTACCTGAATCAGCGGACATCAAAACCAGCCATAGAACAGTTTGACGTTCCTTCAAACGATGTTAAAGCCCTTATTGAAGAAAAAAGAAGGGAGAAAAAACCAGGAGCCAACGGAGAATCAGGACACGCCCGGTATGAGATTGTTGAAATGGACCGCATGCGTAAACTCATTGCGCAGCACATGGTGCAATCTGTGCAAACATCGCCTCACGTAACTTCCTTTGCTGAAGCTGACCTGACAAACCTTGTGCGCTGGCGTAACAGTAAAAAGCAGGAATTCCAGCAAAAATACAATCAAAAACTTACCCTTACCACCCTTTTTATTGATGCCATCACCAGGGCTTTAAAGGATTTCCCTATGATCAATGTTTCTGTGGATGAGGACAAAATCATTGTAAAAAAAGACATTAATATTGGCATGGCTACGGCGTTAACCAATGGAAATTTAATTGTTCCCGTAATTAAAAATGCCGATCAGTTAACCCTACAGGGCATTGCTGCTGTGGTAAACGACCTGGCTGAACGGGCAAGATTAAATAAGTTGCGCCCCGAAGAAATCCGGGGTGGCACCTTTACCCTGACCAATGTGGGGACCTTTGGCAATATCACAGGTACCCCCATCATCAACCAGCCGGAGGTGGCCATTATGGCTGCTGGTTCCATTACAAGAAAGCCGGCTGTTGTGAAAACACCACAAGGTGAGAGCATTGGTATCCGTGACATGATTATTCTCTCACTCACCTACGACCACCGTGTAGTCGATGGTTCACTTGGAGGCTCCTTCCTCAAGCGCGTTGCCGATTATCTGGAAGATTTTGATGTGAAACGGGACATTTAGTGTCATGTCAAAAACATAAGGCCGCTTAGCCACCATCAGGGCTGTTGACCACTGACGCGGCCTATCCTGTCAATGGTTGAAAACTTCAGCAGTGTTATAGCCCAAAAGTAAAAATGACATGAACCTGGTGGCAATTATAAAATTTTAACGGGGTAATTACCAGCTTCCACCGGCACCACCTCCTCCGAAGCTACCGCCTCCGAACCCGCCAAATCCGCCACCAAAACTGCCACTTCCTGAAGAGAAGCTGCTAAAACCGCCTCCTCCTCCACTGTGCCTGTGACCTGAAGAACTCATCATGGTTAGGGCCAGCCAAAACGGAATGTCGTGCCCAAGGGAGTAATGCCTTGCCCTTTGTGCACGCCCTACTATGGATATAATGATAAAAAAGAGGACAATAATAATAAAAATCAAAGGACTTCCGTCAGAAGAACTGCCATGCTGTTGCTGATATTCGGCTGCCGTATATTCACCCCTGGTTAAATCAGAAAGGATGGTCATTGCTGCGTTTAGTCCGCCATAATAATCTTCCTGCCTGAAATGGGGGATCATCTCATTATCAACAATCTGATTGGCCACAGCATCAGGCACCACATGTTCCACGCCATACCCTGTGGCAATAAATGCCTGGCCACGGGAATCGGGGGTTTTGGGTTTTACCAGCACCACAATGCCATTATTAAATCCTTCCTGCCCAACGCCCCATTTTTCACCCAGCTCAAAAGCATAGGACGAGGCATCAGCGCCGCCCAGGGAAGGAACGATAACTACAGCAATTTGGGTAGAAGTAGTATTATTGAATATCCGGGCTTTTTCTTCCAGGGTACGCCATTGTTCCTGCGAAAGGGTATTGGTATAATCGTTCACCAATTGTGGAGGGTCCTTTGGTTCAGGAATATCCTGGGCTTGTATGTTTAAGGCATAGCCAAAGGAAAATAACAGGATCAACCCCGTAACGTATAATTTATTTATCATCAGTATTGGATTTTGCATCATTTTTTTGAGCACCAAATGAAATATCATCGGTGAGTTCATTAATATCATCTTTTTGGTAGGGAAAATGCTTTTTCAGTTGTTCCCCGGCCATTTCAATGCCCCGTGCAAGCCCTTGCGCATAATTGCCTTCCCTGAAATTGGAGATTACCGTTTCTTTAATATCATCCCAAAAACCTTTAGGTACCACTGCATTTATGCCGGCATCACCAAGAATGGCAAATTTCTTATCCTTAATGGCAAGGTAAAACAACACACCGTTTCGCAATTCCGTTTTTTGCATTTTAAGCTTGTCAAAGATATATGCTGCACAATCCAGCACATCATCCTTACAGGAGGTCTCGAGATGCAGGCGAATCTCACCTGACGTGTTCAATTCTGCCGTTTTAATGGCTTCGATCACCTGCTTTTGTTCTTCTTTTGTCAGAAAATCCTTTGGATTCATGCTAAATGTGTGTTTAAAATTCTACTTCAGGTGCTTCTGATGCCGACGCTTCTGTTTCAAAATACTCTTTCTTGTCGAACCCAAAAATATTGGCTACAATGTTGCGGGGAAACCTCCTGATATAGGTGTTATACTGCCGGGTAATGTCGTTAAACTTATTCCGTTCCACAGCAATCCGGTTTTCTGTACCCTCAAGCTGGGCCTGCAAATCAAGAAAACTCTGATTGGCCTTCAAATCAGGATAGCGTTCCACCACCACCATCAATCGGGAAAGGGCAGAACTTAATCCCTGTTGGGCAGCCTGGAATTGTTCCAGGGAGTTTTCGTTCAGGTTGTCAGCATTCACATTTACACTTGTGGCCTTGGACCGGGCTTCAATCACCTGGGTAAGGGTTTCCTGCTCAAAATCAGCATAACCTTTCACCGTATTCACCAGATTGGGAATTAAATCGGCACGTCGTTGATATGCATTTTCGACCTGGGCCCACTGGGCTGCCACAGCCTCATCAAGCGAGACCATGCTGTTATATCCGCAACTTGAAAAAAATGGGACAATTAAAGCAAAGAATAAAAGCCGCCTGGTGATTTTCATAAGTTTATTCATAAAGTGTTTTTATTAATTATTTATCCGTAACGTTATTTTATATTACCCTTAAACGGGGATCATCCTGTTCTGTTTAATCATACATTGTGCTTACTCAAAAAAAATCTTTGTTCAGGCACTCTGCATTCACCTTCATATAATATTGGTCAGGTAAACCATTGTATTGTTACATTATGCTGCAATTTTATTTTTACCTGACATATAGCTGCAAAATTACATTTTATTTACTTTTGTGACAGAAAGAATGGAATTATCTTATGATTAAGGATAACAATTTTAGATGGATTAAAAGCATAATGCCAATGTACAGAAATAAAAGCATCACAATTACAGCCCGTGTCCTGGTATTGCTTCTGGCGGTTTTTGTTGTTAGCTGTGAACCAGAAAGCTTTGAGGTGGATTCGGACGATCCAAGGGATAACATCACCGACATCTGGAGTGTAACAGAATACAGCCAGCTTGACACCATCAGCTATCCCTCTGAAATTACCAAGCACCCCACTGATTCCACACGAATAAGAATCAATTACTTTTATGGTTTGGGCTATGATATCAATGCCATTGCCCTGCTTGATGAACGACGCATAATAATTCCATTGCAAACCCTGGACGGCATTGATGTGGAAGGAGATGGAACAATTAACTTCAGCTACAGCCAGATTACATTCAACTACACAGCGGATGATGGCAGCGGCTTTGTAGATCAGGTAAGAGCAGAATACCGAAGAGACTGAGAATTATCTTCATCGGTATAACATCCCGTAAATCCGTTCAATCCGGTAGGATAGTTCCTCGAGTCCAAAATTACGTCCCAACCGGAAATATTCTTTCCCGTCAATAAAAAACAAAATAGTGGGCACGGTAAAAACCTGATTCTGAGCCGCAATCTCAGGATTATGCCTGGTATCGATAAACAAAAAATCCACTTTTGGAAATTCGTTTTCCACTAACTCAATGACCTTGGGTTTAAGTACTCTGCAAACCCCACAATCTTCATAAGAAAAATAGCATAGCACAGCAGGTTTTAATTTCACTATCCTGAAAAACTCCTCTGCCGATTCAAAATGTGTATTGATATCTTTCAAAATGTATGCGAATTTAACATGACCAACCCACAATCAATAACCACCTTGATGTTTTCGTTTTCAGCCATCTCCATCAATTCAGGATTTTCAGTGCCAGGATTAAAGATGATTCTTCGTGGCGCCATGTTAAGAATATAATCATAATAATCCTTCTGATTGTCCGGGTTCATGTAGAGCATCACGGTATGAATGTCATCAAGTTTTGGCTTACCTACAAGGATATCAACATTATCTATCTTTCCCGGCTTCCGCCCAACAGCCACCACCGGGTAATTACGCCTTAATAAGCTCTTCACTGTTTTGTAACTAAAACGGATAGGCTTGGCACTGGCCCCTAAAACAAGTACCTTATTCATGAATTGGTTTTAAAACATTTAACACATCATTGTTATTTAAAAATCACGCACCAGCTAATAGAACAATAAAATCATTCATTCCATTTAACTGATACATCCACCATGATGGATGTTAAACTAAAGTTAAGGAAAATGCTTTAAAAAACCGTAAGTAACAAGATTATTTTTCATGCAGAAGGACTACGGCATAGGCAGAAATACCCTGCTCAACTCCAACAAAACCAAGGCGTTCAGTGGTAGTGGCTTTAATGGCAATTTTTTGTTGACTGATTTCCATTACTTTTGCCAGGGCCTCCTGCATCAGAGGAATATGACTTAATAACCTGGGTTTCTGCAGGCATATAGTAGTATCAATATTGCCAATATCATACCCCTTTTCACGGATGAGCTGTATGGTTTTTTTCAGGATAATCTTGCTATCAATTCCTTTAAGTTCAGCTTTGGTATCGGGGAAATGAAAGCCAATATCACGGAGGTTTAAAGCTCCAAGCATGGCATCGCATATGGCATGAATCAATACATCACCATCGGAATGCCCAATGCTGCCTCTGGAATGCGGCACTTCTATACCGCCAATAACCAGTTTATGGCCTTCGCCAAGCTGATGTACATCATATCCAAAACCTATTCTGAAACCTGTCATCACAAGGCATTTGTACGGGCGTAACGATCAAAGTAAAAGTTAAGTGAAAAACGAACTGTATTTTCCAGAGGACTGGTACGTCCTGAGGTAGGTACGAGATACGAAAAGTCAATACCGAAAACATTCAACTGAATACCAACACCAACAGTAAAATATTTACGGTTCCCTTTATTCTCGTGCTCATTAAAATAGCCTGTACGTAAGGCAAACTGATCGCGGTACATATATTCCACACCGGCTGAGTACATGATCTCATTGAGTTCTTCCTTAAAGCCCCCCGGAGCATCATAAAATGATTGTATCATCCCCATGGCAATGGAAACATCAGGATCGCGGCCTTCATAGATTATCGGATTCTCCTCATCATCGAGCACAAAATCTCCATTGTCGTCTTTTTCATAAACTGGTGGTGTGGGTACAAGGTATTTATTTAAATCAAGGGAAAATGCAAACGAATTATATTCATCGGCATGAAGGGTAAGGCGGCTTCCCAGACGAAGATTCGCCGGAAGAAAATCAGGTGTTTGAACTTCGGAATAGGATATTTTATTTCCAATATTTGAGATGTTTAACCCAAAGGCCAGTTCTCCGTCTTTATCGGATAAAACCACATCATCCTGATAGTAAAAACTGATATCGGCCGCACCGGCAAGACCGGCTTTTGTTTCACCTCCTCCTGAGAAGGAACGACCACCGGTCAAGTCAGACCGGATAAACCGGAAGAGCAAACCACCGGAAAATTTTTCAGAGAGCTTAACATTGTAAGATGCATCAAGCGCAAACTCATTGGGATTATAATTTCCCTGGGGTTCACCATAAAAATCGGTAAATAATATTTCGCCCAAAGAAAAATACCTCAGGGAACCGGCAATAACCTGACGGCTATCGATACGCTTAAAACCAGACAGATAGAGCAGGTTTATGTCTGTTATACCCAAACCTCTTAACCAGGGAGCATACGACAAAGATACGCCAGCTTCCCGGCTTGCAAAAGCATATTTGGATGAATTCCAATGTTGTGATGCCATATCAGGTGAGGTAGCCACGCCGGCATCTCCCAGGCCTGCAGATCTTGAATCGGGGGCGATAGTTAAAAACGCAACAGATGAAATTATCGGATTCATCTGACCTGCCAGTTCATCTTTACTCAGACTCTGCGCCAATGCATTGGATAGGGCTAAAACACCAACCAGAGTGACTGCTATTATCCTTTTATTAAGAAACATAATGTAATTTTAAAAATCTGGTGCGACAAATATAACGTAAATTATTAACTTGAAAAATTGGTTTATAGTATCAGAAGGCGTTGAATTTTTTCAGATGTAAGCCCATTTTCGGTTTCTAACCTGAGCCGGTACAAATAAATCCCTCTGCTTAAGGGCACACCCTGTTCAGTGGTGCCGTCCCAATAAATATCTGCAACCCTGTAGCCGCCCGAAAAATTATTCTGATGAATGGTTTTTACTATCCTTCCGGAAAGATCTATAATATCAATGGTGATATCAAGGGCTGTGTTTGACTGATTATGTTCAAACACAAAATAAGTACCGGATGTACGAACCGGATTCGGATTGTTACTCAATTTTTCAATTTGTAACTGGTTTCCTGGTTCCACTATAAATTCAATGGTGGCAGTGCTGGAATTGTTATTTATGTCCCACACTTTTAGATGCAGCGTATGCTTACCAGGGGTAAGCCCGGTGAAAGGATAGGCGAGTTGCCCCAGGCCAAAATTATCTTTTTCCGCCTCAAAATAATCATTCAGTATGATTGGATCCGATGATTTTCCATCAAAATAGGCCACCAAATCATGACCAATACCCGAACCACTGGTATTAATCCCTGAATGATCCGATATCTTTGCAAGCAACACCGGATTGGTACCTGTTATACCTCCGCTAACAAACAGGGTATCATTCATAAAAAGACGGATATCAGGGCCCTCATCATCCACGATGGTAACTTTGGGAGGACCACCTATCATGAGGCTGTCAAAATAACCATGAGCATCAATGGTGGAATCCTGCGCATAATATACTATTTTACCTGTTCCTATGTTGTAAGCAATATCTTTGGGCACCAGGAAACTGAATTCAAAACGGCCGTTTTGCACGCTTGCTTTTCCCTTATAAATGGCATTTTGACGGGTTTTGAAAGTATACACACCCTCACTGTCATTATTCATGGTTTGAATGGTTCTAATCTTATCAAAAACAGCAGGGTACACTGTACCGTTAAATCCGGTAAATACATTCCCGTTTGCATCGGCTACATGCCCGGATACGGTTACTTCGCTGAAGGCACTGACAGTGTCTGTAAGATTTTCAATCGAAACATGGTTAATTGAATCTGTTATCACTTCATGCCTTGGAAAATTCAGTTGTAAGGCCGGATCACCCAGGAGGGTGAAATTCCGTTTATTTCTTTTGTCACTAACCGCATTCTTTGAAAGCCGTAAAACATCACCAAACCGGTATTTTTCACCATTTTCATCACATTCAAAGGCGTAATCAAAAAACATCAGGTTCAGGTCAAAATTAGGCCTTGAATATACTAACCTGGTGGTGCTTAACAATCCAATGGCCCCTCCTTTCGGGTTCAACAGCACCAACTCACCGGCTGTGGTTTGGCCGGGCATATCAAAACGTGAAAACTCACATGTTGCAGTAATAAACAAAGGATAATGCCGGAGGTTATACCAATCCTGAATTTCATTTTTACCGACTATGCGTTCATGCGCTAATCCACGGGTCCCTCCATGTCCGGTATAGTTAAATATCAGTGTGCCTGTTTGAATGGCATCATTAATGGCCCTTGTTACATCCGGATAGGCATCTCCGCTGGCAGACGACTGTTGCTTATAAGCATCCATATATATTTTCTGCAGGACAAATTCAGGATGGCTGGCATCGATCTTTTTAGTCAGCTGGTCAGCTTGATCCATATGTAGGTTGTTATCTTCGTCATCACCAACAAAAGTCAGCCGGTTTCGCCATGGCAACATTCCTTCACTGTTCATATAGGCCCTGACTTTGTCAACCATCTGCTGTGCTTGTGTTGTATTATTTACTGGAAAGCGGCCCACACCAATATCCATAAGGCCGTTATTATCGTCCCCTTCACCTTCATCCAAAAAAGTGAAAAAATCGTCCGCTACAAAAGATGCTGTTTGTAAAAATGTGCCTTGAGATTGATAGGTAAGAATAAAATTTCCTTCTTCACCGGGTGTTGACCGGTTGTTGTAGCTGCCATCACCAAACAACAGCAGGTATTTAAGGCTGTTGGGATGATCCGTGCCGTATTTAAGGTATAAAAACCGCATAAAATCACGATAAGCAGTTGCATCAGGAGTCCCTCCCGAAAACTCATTGTATACCTGCTGAGGCGTTACCACCAATACTTCCAGGCCGCTTTTGTCACGATGCAATTGAGCCAGCTCATTTGCCTGATCCAAAAAATCAGGGTACGTTATGATCACATAATCAACCGGTGGGGCTGCATGCAGGTTTTGATTAGGCACCGGTGATTCTTCAAATTCAGGGCGCAAAATAACTTCATCCTCTTTGAACATCACATACTGCCGGATGATATCGGCATTTGCCCTAAACTTCAATGTACCATTATTGATGGTTCCTTTTACCTGTTTTACGTCATGCATATCTGTGATATCCCAGATAATGTCCGATGAAGTAGCATTCTTTATTTCATAGGATACTGTGGATCCCTGATCGATTTCTTTGTTATACCTGAAATAAAGAGGCTCATTTGCTACTTTAATTAAATGACGATATGCATTTACGGTGATGTAATCCAGCCATCCCTGGGCATCGGCAGTCTGGCGATTATATTTTACCCTTAGAGGCAGGCTTTCTCCGGAAGGATCAAAAAACTCCCTGATGATGCCATCATCAGCCCAGTACGAAGAATGACTTCCTGTATTCACAGGACTGATTGAGACGGAACGGATTACCTCACCGTTGGACGATACCTCAAAAGAAGATGAGGCATCATCCCGCCCAACCACAGAAGCCGATACATAAGCTTTTTTTGTGAGATCAATGTTTTTGAATACAAAGGTGGTATCCCAGACAGCACTTCCGGAAAATCGTTCACCAAGCCACAATCTGCCGGATTCAAGCGGATTCTCTAATTCAGCTTCATGGTGGCCGTAATCAATAAATGTTGTAATTGTATGTTCCGGGGAGGCAGAAGGGATATTGGCTTCTTTGATAAGCTTTGGCTGACTCTTACCCCATGTAAGAAAGTATGCCGAATGATTTGAGTAGTCATTAATTTGACGTTCAAATACATGGCGGTTCCCGTCAAATTTCCATTGATGAGGCCCTTTTAAATAAAAGCAGAAATAATCACCAGGCCCAAAAGTACCGTCATCACCAAATTGCTGCATCACCGGTATCTCTTCCAAATCATCAATGCGCGGATCGCTGACATCATAGGGTAACTGGCCTCCCTGATTGCCAAACACCTGAACCTTTGAAACGTCTTCAATACCCATATCTACAAGATCCTGATATGTGATTTTATAAATACCATCTTTATATACCTTAAACCGCAGCCATGAACCGGATGCCAGCACCGAATTGGTTTTCAGGGCTGAAGTTGTCGATTTAAGCTTAGTTACAGCTCGTGTAATTTTTGACACATCCAGGGTAAATCTTGTGAGTTTTTCGATGCTTCCTGTTTGAGGGTTTCTGCGTAAAGGGATAAAACGCAGGTTGGCTGAAGAAACATTCCTTCCGGTTTCATAAACATACTCCACCTTAGCATCAGAAGGTAACTCCTGAAGGCCTCTGATGTAGCTCAGTTTTACCCAGTCAACCTTTTCCCATTTTGTGTTTTGAATCTTTATGCCGGCAATGCGTTCATTTTTTTTTAAAGCAATCTGTTCACTATAATATGGCAATCGGTTGTCCGGATTTAAATAGGCTGCATTTTCAAATCCCAGGTAGTAGATGGTTTCTGCAGAATCCTTCTGATAATATATCTTATCCTTTATAAGGGTTTCACCCCAATTGATCTGCCTGTTTTGGCTAAAGCTATCAGTAACATGAAATAAACTATATATAACAAGAATGAAAAACAACTGCAGAGCGGATCGAATTTTTTTATAGTTCATCTTGAATAGTATATAATAGAAATAATTTTAATTGCCGGTACAAAAAAAATGAATAGCAAACGAATTGCAAAATAAGCCATAATTTAAAACGTTTATAAATGAAAAATAGTATAAAGTGGATTTTGTTTAACATCTTTGTCAGAAAAGGTGTGTCATAATGCACTGCATGGCATTCGTGACCAAGAGTTTATACCTTTGTTAAACATACGTTAAATTTTGAAGACCAAGTATCAATACCATCTGTGCTTTCTGCTGGTAATTAACCTGACAGGTTTAACCGCCTGGTCGCAGGAACCGGTCACATCCCATTTCTTTATTCCAACGCAGGCAGTAAACCCTGCAAACGTGGTGTATGCAGACGAACCTGGCCTGCTGGTGAATTACAGAAACCAATGGCCCGGAATGGCAGCTTCATTTGTTACCTACAATCTTGCCTATTCACATCCGCTACCTCGTATGAACAGTGGTTTGGGCTTATGGATTGAAAATGATGTTCAGGGTGACGGGATATTTAATCGCCTCTCATTTTCAGGAACCTATGGTTATGCAGCCCGGCTTAGCCAAAGGAACCGTCTGCTTTTTGGTTTACAGGGAAACTTGCAACAGTTTTCAAAGAACCTTTCTAATCTCTCACTTGAAAACAACAATGAATCCCTGGTCTCGGAATCAGGGTTTTTTCTGGATTTTGGATTGGGATTAAAACTTGTGGTCCGGCATACGTATTTTGGAATCAGCGCAAGACACCTTTCTCCTGCCTTACCCTTGTTTTCGGCTGCAGTGGATTATACGCCCTTCACACGCTTTATGGCTGAAGCCGGCACTACCATTCCGCTGAAAAGCAGTGGAATCTATGAAACCATAATGGATATAACCCCGGCAGTTCAGATTTCACAACAGGCTGGAAATAATTACCTGCAGGCCGGTGCTGCCATCCGGCGGCTTAATGTCCAGGCCGGATTATGGTTACGACAGGACATGCAATTTCATTATGATTCTTTTATATTTTCTCTTGGAATTTTACAGCCAACGTATAACTTTGTGTACAGTTACGATATGCGTGCTCCCTGGAATATGGAAATTTTTGGAAAATCAGGGGCTCATGAAGTAACATTTTATATTAAATTTCAGTATAACGAAAAAAGAAAAAGAATGCGGACAATAAAATGTCCGGATATTTAGTTATATTTGAGATAGTGTGAAAAATAAGAATTTAACTTTTTTATTGAATAAAAAACTTGTAATTATGAACGTAAAGTTGAGCGCCTATCCCGTTTTCGTTGCAATTGCTTTATTCCTTGCAGCGTGTGGTGGTGGAGATAATCTTAAAGAATCGCCTACCACAGGATGGAGTTACAATGATCCCGACATTGGAGGATTTGAAGTTGTCCAAGAACAAGAACAACGAACCGGACCAGGACTGGTTTTTGTTGAAGGTGGTACTTTTACCATGGGCCGTGTAGCCCAGGATGTAATGTATGACTGGAACAATGTTCCCCGCCGGGTTACTGTTGCATCATTTTATATGGACGAAACTGAGGTGCGAAACGTGGATTACCGCGAATACCTGTATTGGATCTCACGTGTATTTGTCGATTATCCGGAAGTTTACCGGAATGCATTGCCCGACACCCTGGTATGGCGGGATCCAATGGCTTATAATGAACCCTATGTTGAATATTACTTCCGTCACCCCTCATACAACAACTATCCGGTTGTTGGTGTAAACTGGTTACAGGCTAACGACTATTGCGCCTGGAGAACGGACAGGGTAAATGAAGGCATTCTGATTGATGAAGGCATACTTGAAATAGATCCAAATCAGATTGGCGAGGAAAACTTTAATACTGAGGCATATCTTGCCGGTCAGTATGAAGGCCTTGTGCGTCAAAACCTTCCAAGTCTTGACCCAAACAAAGAAGAGCGCCGTGTAAGGCTTGAAGATGGTCTTTTGCTACCAAAATACCGTCTGCCAATGGAAGCTGAATGGGAATATGCAGCACTTGGCCTAATTGGTAACTCATATGATGAGCGTGTTTTTGATCGTCGTATCTACCCCTGGGATGGCCACGGTGTAAGAAACGCGGATAAAAACAGCCGGGGCCAGATGATGGCCAACTTCGTCCGTGGTAAGGGTGACTATATGGGTGTTGCCGGCGCGCTTAATGACAATGCCAGCATTACCGCTCCAGTTAAATCATACTGGCCCAATGATTATGGTCTCTATTGTATGGCAGGTAATGTAAACGAATGGGTACTTGATGTATACCGTCCGCTTTCATTCGAAGATTTTAACGAATTCAGGCCATTCCGTGGTAATGTTTTCCAGACACTTGTCCGTGACGAAGAAGGAAACATTGCTGAGAAGGATAGCCTGGGCAGGCTTCGTTACCGTGAAATTACGCCTGAAGAAGCCATGGGACGCGATAATTATAAACAAGCTGATTACAGAAACTATCAGGATGGTGACTACAATTCGAGCATGGCCTTTGACGAGGAAGATGCTGACAAAGGTCCTGGATCAAATCGAATGTACGTTCGTGAAGACGATACTCCATCATCATTGATTAACGATGAATCGAGAGTATACAAAGGTGGCTCATGGAAAGACAGAGCTTACTGGTTAAGCCCTGGAACCCGCAGGTACATGGACCAGACAAAATCTTCGGATGATCTTGGTTTCCGCTGTGCAATGACCAGGGTTGGTTCACCTGTAGCTTACTAAACAAGATTTTATTCAAAATATTATAAGCCTCATTAAGTGATTAATGGGGCTTTTTTTATAATCATGGAAATTAATCAATTATATCAGCTATTCCTCAAACACCCCTGTGTTTCAACCGACTCAAGAAACATCAGCAAAAACACCTTGTTTTTTGCGCTGAGGGGAGAAAATTTCAACGGCAATGCGTATGCAGCTGACGCACTCAAAAAAGGGGCATCTTATGCGATAATCGATGATGCACAGTACTTAATCGGAGAAAAAACCATTCTGGTAGAAGACACCCTTGCTGCATTGCAGGCGATGGCAAGACATCATGTGAAAACCCTGAAATCCCGCGTAAAAATAATTGGATTAACGGGTTCTAATGGCAAAACCACAACCAAGGAACTGATGCATGCTGTGTTATCCAAAAAATACCATACCCTGGCAACCAAAGGAAACCTGAATAATCATATTGGTGTACCTTTAACATGCCTGGAAATAAATCAGCAGACTGATATTGCCATTATTGAAATGGGTGCAAACCATCAGGGAGAGATTACCGTTTTATCTTCCTTAGCCCAACCCGGGTATGGCATTATTATCAACATCGGCCATGCCCATCTTGAAGGCTTTGGAGGGCCTGAAGGGGTATTGAAAGGAAAATCCGAATTATTCGATTATGTGAATCGGCAGAATGGTAAAATACTGATAAACGCCAACCAGCCGCTTTTGATGCAACAGGAATCAAAATATTCCTGTGAAAAAATATTTTTTGGCATCCATAAAGATAGCAAGGTAGTAGCAGAACCCATTGAAGAACAGTCACCATTCTTAAAAATACGGTTATATTTTCCAGGCGGGGAACATGAAAAAGTCATTGAAACCCACCTGACCGGAACATATAATATCGACAACATACTGGCTGCCACTGCCATAGGATTGGAAATGGGGGTAAACCATCAGGATATTTTTGATGCCTTGGCAACGTATTTTCCTAAAAATAACCGCTCCCAGATAATTGAGGCCGGATCAAATCAGATTATAATGGATGCCTACAATGCCAACCCCACAAGCATGAAAGCCGCCATTGATAATCTTGACAAAATAAAAACCCACCAAACAAAAATCGCCATTCTGGGCGAAATGAAAGAACTGGGAGACTTCCAGTTTGAGGCACACCGGCAAATCCTTCAAAATGCACTGGGATCATCTATTGCTCATGTCATTACTGTAGGAAAAGCTTTTGCAGAACTAAACATAAATAATGAAAAACTCACACAATACCATACCATTGAAGAATTATCAGAACATCTGAAAACAAAAAAACCTGACAACTCAATTATTCTTCTCAAAGGCTCCCGCAGCAACAGGCTGGAATCTGTAATGACCTACCTCGAGGAAAAACAATGAATATGCTAACCCGCATCATATCGAAAAAAAGGCTGGTATTGCTTTACGTTTTTTGCTCCCTGGCAATGGCAGATTTAGCCGCACAAAAGGTAAACGGTGTGGTTGATTTTGACTTTTACTTTGATAACAGGGAGTTTTTTACTTCTTATGCTCCGCATTATACTGTTTTTGGCACCCGGGTGGCTCCGGGAGTTCATCTAACCGGTAAAGAAAACCATGAATTACGCCTGGGGCTTTGGTATCAAAAAAAATTTGGTGATTTGACCAATGATGAAATCCCGGCATTTTTTGGCTCTTATCTGTTTCACAATCAAAACTTTGATATGGAACTGGGTTTCATACCCCGAAAAAAGATAAACATGCATCGTTTTCTGTTGAACGATACATTATATTATATCAGACCATACTTGCAAGGTATGTCATTTTTTATCAATCAAAAACACCTGTCACAGGAGTTGTGGCTTGACTGGATAAGTGCACAAACAGACACAATCCGGGAGTCGTTTATGATCGGAAACACCGGTGACTGGTATGCCAACAGTTTTTTTGTTCATCATGAATTTCTGATGATACATCATGCCCTTCCTGCCAACCCTGCACATGATGACCACATCAGGGATAATTTTGGCGGAATGATAACGCTTGGCTATCAAATTAATAAGAGCACTATGTGGGATTCCCTGAGCATTGAAACCGGGGGGGTGTTTTCAATCGACAGGCTCAGGAGTGTTTATGACTGGCAAACACCAGGAGGGTTATACATGGCAGCTAGCTATCGAAAAGCCGGGATAGGAATTGATTTATCACATTATCAGGGCAGTAAGCATCAACTATTGTATGGCGACAGGTTTTATACAGCCAACCGTTATACCCGCGGCGACATTAGCTATCACCTGTTCAGGAAGGCAAACCTTCATGGTGAAATAAAACTCAGCTTTCATTTGTTGCCTGAGGGGTTGGATTTTGCACAATCCTTCCGTTTATTTTATGCATTTAAAAAATAACCTGTTTACTCCTGCCTAACTTTTATTTTTTCCACTTCAACTGGGTGAATTTTTTACGCTGATGAATGAAATAATCGACTACAATGCTTCCGGGGTAAGTTTGCGATTCTACAACCCCGCTGCACCGGCCTTCGACAAAAGCCAGGGTTGATTTTATCTTTTCAAACTCACGGTGACCTTTGAATACGGCTTTATATGACTGGTAGTTAAATGCCATAAGAAAACGTGAAGCTGCAAGCATATCCAGTTTTTTGCGTGCTTTTAAAAGTTGCTCTTTCTTTTCAGGAGGCAGGTTTTTATAAAGCAGATAAAGGCTGTTACGAAAGTTAAGGTATACCTTAAACGGACTGTTTGGTGGCAGGGTTCCTCCACCAATATGATAAACTTTGGATTCGGGCGTATACATAATGCGGTAACCATAATGCTGCATGCGCCAGCAAAGATCAATCTCTTCCATGTGGGCAAAAAACTTCGGATCCAAACCACCAACTTTATGGTATATGTCGGAGCGTACCATCATACATGCTCCTGTTGCCCAGAAAATATCACAAACATCGTCATACTGTCCTTTGTCCTCTTCAACATCGCCAAAGATACGGCCACGGCAAAACGGATATCCATACCTGTCGATATACCCTCCGGCAGCGCCGGCATATTCAAACATGTTTTTCCGGTGGTAGGATAAGATTTTTGGCTGAACCGCAGCTACGGCTTCATTCTCCTCCAGGAGGCTATACATTGGCTTTAACCAGGCCGGAGTAACTTCAATATCTGAATTCAGCAGGACATAATACCTGGCCTGAACATCCTTTAACGCATGCTGATAACCTCCGGCAAAGCCATAGTTTTTATCCAGGCTAATGATCCTTATTTGAGGGAAACACTGCCTGAGCATGGCCACAGATCCATCATCCGAAGCATTATCAGCAACTACCACCTGAGCATTGCCGGAATGTTCGACCACACCGGGCAAAAACTTTTCGAGGAATTCCTTCCCATTCCAGTTCAGTATTACAACAGCAACATCCGTCATTCTAATCCAATGGTTTTGGTGGTTTATGCTTCCATCGCCTGTGAGACCACAGCCAGTATTCGGGCCGCTCCCTGATGATTGATTCAAGCTTCTGCACATGCATTTCAGTTACGCTTAAATCGGGTAAAGCAGATGCATCCCTGGTCAGCAAATCAAAATGCACCTCAAAGTACCCACGCCCCACCTTGTTAATGTCCATAAAAACCACAGCATGTTTAAACCTGCGCGCAACTTTTTCAGGGCCGAGGTAAAAAGCAGTATCCTGATTTAAAAATTTTGTCCAGAAAGGATTCTTACGCAACGGTCTTTGATCCCCCAAAAACCATGCTCCGGTCGGTTGTCCTTTGCTGTACATGTTCACAATTCTTTTATAAAAATCTTTAACAGACACCAAATCACCACCAAATTGCGTCCTTAACCGAAGTATGAGTTTATCGATTACTTTATTTTTCAGGGGATAATAAATCACCAGAATATGCTGAGGTATCTTTTCCGGCATATTGCACATCCATTCCCAATTTCCATAATGCCCTGATATAAGAGTGATTTGACGCCCTTCTTTGTTCAACTCCCGGAATATTTCAGGATTTAAGATACGAAAACGTTTATCCAGCTGCCTTTTGCTTATATGAAACAGCTTAATGGTTTCGACAATAAAATCACTTAGATGCCTGTAAAATTTCCTGGCAATGGAATCAATCTCCGAAGGGGTCTTTTCCGGAAAAGCATTTTTCAGGTTCTGATACACCACATGTTTTCTGTATTTAAAAAAATAAAAATTTAGCAGATACAGAACATCTGAAAACAGGTATAAAACTTTCAACGGCAACAGACTGATTAGCCAGACGAACCCTATTGATATTTTTGTTACGATGGTTTTCAACGTTTCTTCCTTTAATCTTATTTCTGTTTGTTTTTTGTAAAAGGTTTTATCTCATTCAGAAATTCATCATGAACCAGGTTGTTCGAAGCAACAATTTCCCCTTCATACAAAAAATCATCCCTGCCAAAAAAATCAGTTACTTTCCCACCAGCCTGCCTCAATATACAAACACCGGCTGCTACATCCCAGGGATGCAATCCATATTCATAAAAAGCTTCAAATCTTCCACAGGCAACGTATGCCAGATCGGTTGCAGCAGAACCTAACCTTCGGACCCCATGACTTGTTTTCATGAACGAGGTAAGGGTTTGTAGAAAAGGCCCTATCCGTTCAAAATCAGTATACGGAAACCCGGTAGCTATGAGCGAATCCTTTATTGCTGTTGCATTGGAAACCTTGATTATTTCTCCGTTTAAATAGGCATGTGACCCCTTCCAGGCATAAAAGCACTCATCGAGCCTGATTTCAAGCACCACTCCAAGTACAATTTCATTATGCTCCATCAAAGCTACGCTAATAGCAAATGGGGGCAGGTTATGGATAAAATTGGTTGTGCCGTCAAGAGGATCAATAACCCAGTTATATTGTTCCCCTTTTTTTGTGCTTGTTCCTTCCTCAGCAATAAAGCCTGACCCGGGGAGTATTTTCTCCAGACCGGAAACCAAACGTTCTTCCGCAGCTTTATCAACATGTGTGACAAAATTATGCAAGCCTTTGGTAATTACAGACTCACGCTTGAATTTCTCTCTTTCCTTCCTTATATAATCACCTGTTTTTCTGACTAAATCAATGGTTTGGCTACCTATTTTCTCAAAATCCATAATATTTGTAAATGTTTTGCACAAAAGTATAAAAATCCTTATCAATACGAACCCGCCTTTTTGATAGATTTAATTATCCTTTCCTCCTATGACATATTCCTACCATTATTTTGGGGTCAGTTTTTTGCTTCCTATGCCAGAAAGCAACAGGTTGTTTTGATTATGAATTTAATACCTGGTTACGATAAAACTTGTATAATTCAAACTGGCTTCGAATCGGAGGTTCTCCTTCTTCGGGTTTCCGGTATGGATTACTCTGAACATCGTTTAGTATTCTGGCCTTCACATTATCGTGCAATTGAATGGTGAGAATTTTTTTTAATTCCTGTTTGATTTCAGGATCAAAAACAGGTGTGGCTACTTCCACCCTCCTGTCCAGATTGCGTGGCATCCAATCGGCCGATGTGATATACATATCTTCATCATTATCATTACAAAACAGCATGATTCTGGCATGCTCCAGGTATTTATCCACGATACTAACGGCCTGGATGTTCTCGCTTAACCCGGGCACACCCGGTATCAGGCAACAAATACCACGCACTATCAATTTTATTTCCACTCCGGCTTTATTGGCCTGGTAAAGTTTTTTGATAATTTCTTTATCAACCAGGTTATTTAACTTCAAAATGATATATGCGTCCTTACCTGCTTTCTGGTTTTTTATTTCCCGTTCAATAAGCGAATACAACCTGCGCCGATGATACAGAGGTGAAACCAGCAGGTAACGGTATATAAAATTTTTATAGGGATTTTCAAAGAACTCGAATACTTTGTATACTTCATTGCAGAGCCTTCTGTCAGAAGTAAGCAAAAACAAATCGGAATATACCGATGCATTGCCCTCATGAAAATTGCCCGTACCTATGCTGCAATAATTCACCAGCTTGCTGCCTTCCTGACGGACAATAAGCAGCAATTTGCTATGGACCTTCAATCCTGTTATTCCAAAAAGCACTTTTGCCCCTTCTTCCTGCAGAAGCTGAGACCAGAATATGTTGGATTCCTCATCAAAACGGGCCTGCAATTCAACGATTACCGTAACTTTTTTACCGTTTTTAGCTGCATTGATTAAGGCGTTCATTACCTTGGAATTTCTGGCCACCCGGTAAATGGTAATGCGTATTTCACGCACCTGTGGATCGATGGACGCTTCGCGAAGCAGGTTAACAAAGATGTCAAAGGATTGATACGGCACATGCAGCATCAGATCCTTATTGGCAATAACATTGATAATGCTCTTGTGGTAATGCAGATCTTTATGCCCCAGGGGAATTTGTTTTTTATACTCAAGCTCAGGGCTCCCCAGGTTTGGAAACTTCATAAAGTCCTTAAAATTGTGGTAGCGGCTGCCGGGAATCAGGTTATCATCATTATCCAAATCCATGTGGTTTATGATGTAATCCATGAGGTCTTTGGCAATGGCATTATCAAACACAAAGCGTACCGGCTGTCCTTTACGCCGCCCATACACACTTTTGGATATTTTTTCGAGAATGCTTTTACTCAGGTCATTGTCCATATCCAACTCAGCATCGCGGGTAAGTTTAATGGTCCAGGCATCGAAGCGGTCAAAATTAAAAAGCGCAAAAACGTCATCCAGGCAAAAGCGGATGATATCTTCAAGAATAATAAGAAACCGCCGCTCGCTTTCATGGGGCAATACGATGAAGCGTGGAATGTTTTGGGGTATTTCAATCAGGGCATACTCAGTCCTTCTTTCCGGCTCTGAACTGGTAAGTTTTGTGGCCAGGTAAATAGACTTATCCTTAAGATTAGGAAATTCAGTTACGTTATGCAGCATAATGGGGGTTAAAATGGGCTGCACATTGTTGCGAAAATAATTTTTTACAAAAGTGGCCTGATCCGGATTCAGCTCCATCTCATTAATCAGAAACACATTATGCTCTTCCAGTTCATAAAGGATATTCTGATAAGTGTATTCAAATTTATTCTGAAGTTTTATAACCTTTTTCTGAATTTTATTCATGATGCGCTTGGGATGCTCCCCCTCAACAGATTTGCTGCCTTCCTGAACATCTATCATGCGTTTAATGGTGGCTACCCTTACTTTAAAAAATTCATCAAGATTGTTTGAAAAAATCCCTAAAAAACGCATCCGCTCAATTAAAGGAGTATTTTTATCCTGTGCTTCCTGTAATACCCTTTCATTAAAGGAAAGCCAGCTTAGTTCCCTGTTGAGAATTTTTTTCTGCTTTTTCATTCACCCCCTCTTTTTAACTGCTGCTGATGCCAAGCTTATTAATTAAAAAACATTCTTTTTAGGATTCTTTTTAGGATTCTTTTTTCGGATAATCGAAGATCTCTTCAACCAGGGTTTTCTCGGAAATGCTTTCCCAGCTATCTGAACCAAATTTCAGAATAACCACACCTGTGGTGGGTATATTATCTATTTCACCCTGGGTAAAAAGATTAGCCAACGAAGTAAATGTTGGATTATGTCCGAAGATCATCAGGCTGTTTACAGTGTTATCCGTTGATTTAACCATGTTGATGATGTCTTTCTCTATGCCATGATAAAGAATTTCATTGATGGAAATATCCTGAAGTGAAACTTTTAGTACCCGTAAAAAAATCATGGCAGAGTGTAAGGCTCTTGTGGCCGGACTTGCAACAATTTTATCAGGAATGATACCTCTCGAAACCAACCTGTTAGCCATCTCATAACCATTACGGATACCCCGGTTTTTTAACGGTCTGTCTATGTCAGATACATTTTCATACCCCCAGGATGATTTTCCGTGACGCACAATAATCAGGGTTTTCATAATTTATTTTTGATTTAACATAAAGATATAATATTAAAATAAACTTATGCAGTATTTCGGCATAAACCAACAATACAGTATAAAACAATATTTTACCAAAATGTTTTTCAGGAACCTTTTATATCGCTTTATAATAAATCACTGGCCAGTTCGGCAAGAAAGCTTCTTTCCCCTTTCACAAGGTTAACGTGAGTAAACAAATCCTGACCGCTCATCCTGTCAGCAAGATAACTCAGGCCATTTGAGGTAGCATCAAGATAAGGAGAGTCAATTTGCTGAATATCCCCAGTAAAAACCATTTTGGTTCCCTCCCCGGCACGGGTAATGATGGTTTTCACCTCATGTGGAGTCAGGTTTTGGGCCTCATCAACGATAAAAAATGCGTTTGACAGGCTGCGCCCGCGGATGTATGCCAGGGGCGTAATCAATAATTTTTCCTGCGCCTGGAGCTCTTCCAGGTGTTTGTATTCTTTGGAAGTAGCCTTATATTTATTTTTAATAACTGACAAATTATCAAACAGGGGTTGCATGTAAGGGCCAATTTTCTCGTTTACATCACCCGGCAGGAAGCCAAGTTCGCGGTTGGCCAGCGGAACGATGGGACGTGCCAGGTAGATCTGATTGAACTTTTTTTCCTGTTGAATTGCTGCAGCAAGCGCAAGCAGGGTTTTACCTGTACCAGCTTTACCGGTTAGAGCAATAAGTTGAATTTCATCGCGCAACAAAGCATCAAGCGAAAAAGCCTGTTCAGCATTGCGTGGCTCTATACCATAGGCCCGGTGCTTAATAACCCGTTCAAGTACCTTTTGGTAAGGATCATAATGGGCCAGCACACTGGAACTGTTGTTTTTGAGAATAAAATACTGATGGGGTTCAGGTTGAAAATCAAACTTAAACTCATTAATACTGATACCCTCAGGTTCGCTGTACAAACGTGAAATCAATATATCATCAAAATCCTCAAAGGTTTCAATGGTTTTGGTTATGTCCGAAATATCACGCACTTTGTCATTTTCATAGTCCTGAGCCAGAATACCAATGCTTTTGGCTTTCATACGCAGATTAATATCCTTCGAAATCAGGATAACTGTACGTCCTTTGTTCTTCCTGTTGAGGTATTCGGCTATGCTCAGTATGCGATGGTCCGGGGTGTTTTCAGGAAAGGATTCCAATACTTCTCTGGAAAATGGCTTACCGGTTTCAATGCTCAGTTTACCCTTGTTGGCCCCAAGTGTAATGCCTCCGTTAAACAACTTGTCGCCTGATAGTTTATCCAACTCCCGGGTAAACTCTCTGGCATGGAAATTAATTAAGTCATTGCCTTTTTTAAACCTGTCCAGTTCTTCAAGCACCACAATGGGCAGGATGATGTCATTATCTTCGAAATTGTAAATACATTGATAATCATGTAAAAGAACATTGGTATCAAGCACAAATATCTTTCTGGCAGAGGCGTTAAATACATTCATTAAGCATGGGTTTTAGGATTCACAAAAACGTTTACTAAATTATTTTCTTAAAAATAGGAAAATTAATGCAGAACTGATATTCTGCATTTTAAGATATTTTTAATTTTAATTAACATTGGGCAATTAATTATAAACAAACAGCTTAGCATTAGTACCAAACATAAAGAGATGTTTTAAAACTTTAATTAAACATATCTTGTTATTCTTCTTATACAAATACACTGCCTTGGTTGCATTTGAAGCTGAGAAAATATTTACTATCTTTATAAAACAAAAGTGAATTAATATAATTGTAAACCCCAAAAACTACAATTGATGAGACTACCCATACTCATTATCGCTTTCGCATTTCTGGTTGGAAATGCAGCACAGGGACAGCAGAACCTCGAGGAAAATGAGGCACTGAGAGAAGTATTTACTGACGGCGAGTACTTTTTTGCCAGTGAAGATTATGCTGACGCCCTCATTGAATACCAAAAACTCTACCTAAGAGGCTTTCAGGATAATGCCCACATTAATTACAAACTTGGAATATGTTACCTTAACATACCAGGGCAAAAAGAAAAGGCCATCGAACATCTGCAGGTTGCTGCCGCCGACGTTTCAAAAAACTATCGTGAAAGTTCATTGCGTGAGACCGATGCTCCTTACGATGCCTTTATCTATCTTGGTAATGCCTATCGCGTGGACAATCAACTTGAGCAGGCCATACAAGCTTATACTAAATATAAAGAACTGTTACCAAAAGATGATGTGGTTAACATTGAATATACAAATAAACAAATAGAAAACTGCAAAAACGCTGTAAAATACATGGAAAACCCCGTCAATTTGGAACGGGTAAACGTTGGAAGGCCTGTGAATAACGCCAGCAGCAATTTCAGGCCGGCCATATCAGGCGACGGCCAGTCTATGGTCTACATGAATTCACTGCCCTTCTATGATGCACTTTACTACACAACTTACGATGCAGAAGATGAAGAATGGAACACACCAACCAATATAACTCCACAGGTACAATCCGATGGCGACCAATATGCCACGGCACTTAATTATGATGGTACGGTATTGTTTCTATCACGCGATGATGACTTTAACAGTGATATCCTGGTTAGTGAATTGGAAGATGGTACGTGGACCCGCTCAAGGCCCCTCAACAGAGAAATAAATACAAAATTCTGGGAATCAC